>NZ_JBEGDJ010000019.1:0-72151 GCF_040191335.1 Nocardioides sp. YIM 152588
ACGGTGCGCTCCTCCACGACCTCGCCCTCGCGGGTCGGGTTGAGCGGGGTCTCGCTCATCAGCATCCCGTCGCGCCGCCGGCCCCGCCGGCGCCGCCGGCGCCCCAGCCGGTCGGCATCCGGCCGACGCGCGAGCCGATGCAGTTCGACGACGACGACCTGGACGTCCCGGACTTCCTGAAGTGACGCGTGTTCGCCTTCCGTGACCACCACGACCTCGGCCCGGGCCACCCCCGGGTCGAGGTGGCGTTCACGGACGCCTCGCTCGACCTCGCCGAGGGCTCCCCGGGCCGCGCCGCCGCCACGGCGGCGCTGGAGGCGGCCACCGGGGTCCGGTTCGCGCGGATGCGCCAGGTGCACGGCACCGACGTGCACGAGGTCGACGGCCCGACCGGCGAGGGTGGGGAGCTGCCCACCGGTGACGCGCTGGTGACCACCCGGCCCGGCACCGGCCTGATGGTCCGCGTCGCCGACTGCGTGCCGATCCTGCTGGCCGACGCCGAGGCCGGCGTGGTCGCCGCGGTCCACGCGGGCCGCGTCGGCACCGCGCTCGGCGTCGTCCCCGCGGCGGTACGGCGGATGCGGGACCTCGGCGCGGACGGCGTACGGGCCTGGCTGGGTCCGCACGTGTGCGGCGGCTGCTACGAGGTGCCGGAGGCGATGCGCGCCGAGGTGGCCTCGGAGGTGCCGGCGGCGCGCGCCGAGACCCGCTGGGGCACGCCGTCGCTCGACCTCGGCGCGGGGGTGCTCGCCCAGCTCGAGGAGGCCGGCGTGCCGACCACCGTGGTGGGCGGGTGCTCCCTCGAGGACCCCCGCTTCCACTCCCACCGCCGCGACGCGGACCGCGCCGGCAGGATGGCGGGGCTGGTGTGGTGGACGTGAGCCGCGAGGCGCAGCTGCGCACCAACCTCGACCGGGTCCACGCCCGGATCGCCGCCGCGGCGCGCGCCGCGGGCCGGGATCCGGACGAGGTCACCCTGGTCGTCGTCACGAAGTACTTCCCGGCCTCCGACGTGCAGGCCCTCGCCCGGCTCGGGGTGGCCGAGGTGGGGGAGAACCGGCACCAGGAGGCGGCCGCCAAGCGCGAGGAGTGCGACGCGGCCGGTGCCACCGGGCTCCGGTGGCACTTCATCGGCGGCCTGCAGAGCAACAAGGCCGCCGCGGTCGCCCGCTGGGCGGACGTGGTGGAGTCGGTCGACCGGCCCAAGCTGGTCACGGCGCTGGACCGGGGGGCCGACCAGCGTGGCCGGCCCCTCGACGTCCTGCTCCAGGTCAGCCTCGACCCGCCGGGCCGCGACCAGCGGGCCGGCGCCGATCCGGACGACCTGCCCGCGCTGGCCGCGCGCGTGGCCGAGGCCGAGCACCTGCGGCTACGCGGCCTGATGGCGGTCGCACCCCTCGGCGAGGAGCCGGGCGACGCGTTCGCCCGGCTGGCGGGGATCCGTTCCTCGTTCCTCGCCGAGCACCCGGAGGCAGACGTCCTGTCAGCCGGGATGAGTGGTGACCTCGAGGCGGCCGTGGCCGCCGGCGCGACACACGTGCGCGTCGGCACCGCGGTCCTCGGTTCGAGGCCCGCGGTCCAGTAATGTCCCGAACACGATCAGCGGCCCCACGGGCCCAGAACCGGAGGCAAGTCCCATGAGCGGTGCGATGCGCAGGATCGGTGAGTACCTCGGCCTGCTCGAGGACACCAGCTACGACGAGTACGACGACGACACCGTCGCCCAGGAGCCGGCACGCCCGGCCCGGCCGGTGCGCGAGGCCTCCGTCGCCGACATCAGCGAGCGCCGGCGCAACGTCGCCGCCGCGCCCGCCCCGGCGACGTCGGTGGTGGCCGAGCTGTCGCGGATCACGACGGTCCACCCGCGCACCTACAACGAGGCGCGGACGGTCGGCGAGCAGTACCGCGACGGCACGCCGGTGATCATGAACCTCTCGGAGATGGACGACTCCGACGCCAAGCGTCTGGTCGACTTCGCCGCCGGCCTGATCTTCGCCACGCGCGGCAGCATCGAGCGGGTCACCAACAAGGTGTTCCTGCTCTCCCCGCCGAACGTGACGGTGGCCGCCGAGGACAAGCAGCGGATCGCCGACGGCGGCTTCTTCAACCAGAGCTGATCGGACGCTCGGGTTGGGTGGGGCGGTGCCGGTGACTGTGGCGCGCGGAGATAGGTTGGCCGCGTGACGACAGTGGGCTGGATCATCGAGGGCATCCTCTTCGCCTTCATCGGGCTGCTCTGGGTGAGGTTCATCACGGACTGGGTCCTGGCCTTCGCCCGGTCGTGGGAGCCCAGCGGCGTCGTCCTGGTGCTGCTGGAGAGCGCGTTCACGGTCACCGACCCGCCGGTGAAGGCGCTGCGCCGAGTGATCAAGCCGATCCGGATCGGCAACTTCGCGCTTGACCTCAGCTTCATCCTGGTGATGATCGCGGCCTACGTGCTGCTCGCCGTGAATCGCTCCGCACTGCTCGCCTGAGGCCCCGCCGGGGTCCTCTTCGAGCCCCTGAGGGGGCTGCACGACACGCCGGGTGCAGGCGTGACAGCGCCGTGGGTCGCCTGGTGACTCACGGTACGACTGCGCCAGGCGCTAAAGTTCGCTGAGATAGACCATCCACGCTCTCAACAGATAGGTGAGGTCATGCCGCTGACGCCCGAGGACGTGAGCAACAAGCGCTTTACTCCCGTCCGGCTCCGCGAGGGCTACGACATGGGTGAGGTCGACCAGTTCCTGGACGAGGTCGAGGCCGAGCTCGCCCGGCTGACCCAGGAGAACGACGACCTTCGCGCCAAGCTCGCGGCGGCCCAGTCGGGCGCGCCGGCGGCGTTCGAGGCGCCCACCCTGGCGCCCGTTCCCGAGCCCACCCCGCCGCCCGTCGTCGAGGCGCCCGCGCCGACCCCCGAGCCGGCCGCGCCGATCGTCTCCGGCGGTGTCGAGACGATCCGCGTCGAGACGGTCCCCGAGGCCTCCAACGCCGCCGCGCGCCTGCTGGAGATCGCCACGCGCAACGCGGACGAGCTGGTCGAGGACGCCAAGAACGAGGCCGACAAGATCATCGGCGAGGCGAAGACCAAGGCCGAGCGCCTCGAGAACGAGGCGAAGGGCAAGGCCGACCGCCTGGAGTCCGACGCCCGCACCCGCGCCGAGATGCTCGACAGCGAGACCGCCGAGCGCCGTACCCAGCTCTTCGGCGAGCTGGAGAAGGAGCGCGACAAGCTCAGCGTCGAGGTGGAGAACCTGCGCTCGTTCGAGCGCGAGTACCGCTCGCGCCTGAAGAGCTACTTCTCCCAGCAGCTCGAGTCGCTCAAGACCCCGGGCGACTCGATGGCCCCGAACGAGGAGTCGCCGGCCCCCAAGCGGCTGCGCTCCATCCTCGGCGAGGAGGGCTGATCACGGCCCTCGCAGCCTGATCGACCGCGACACCGGCCGGCCCGAGTAGGGGCCGGCCGGTGTTTCGTTCTTGGTGACCTTGCGCACAACGGCTAACCTCCGTGCCACGCCGTCGGGAGGCCGACGGAAGTCCGGAGGAGACGCCCATGGCTCGGATACCGAAGAAGTCGCTGGCCGGTCAGGCCGCGACCGCCGCCCGACGCGTGATCAAGCAGCGCCCCAGGACCGGGGCCGAGGAGTCGGGCGCCGTGGCCCCGGCCGCCAACGGCGAGGCCGCCGCGTCGGCCCCCGCGGCCACGCCGGCCCGGAAGGCCCCGGCGAAGAAGGCCCCGGCCAAGAAGGCCGCGACGAAGAAGGCCGCGCCCGCGGCGAAGACCTCCGGACCTGCGAAGAAGGCTGCACCTGCGGTGAAGAAGTCGGCCCCCGCCAAGAAGACCGCGTCGAAGCGGACCGCCGCGGCTCGGAAGAGCGCCGCCAAGAAGGCGGCGACGCGCCTGTCGACGTCGGACCTCGTCGTCCGCGAGGGCGAGGACCCGTGGACCGCCGACGAGCTGGCCGAGGTGATCGAGGAGCTGCACGAGCAGCGCGAGCACAGCGCGGAGCTGCTGGCGGACCAGGAGGCCGACCTCAGCGGCCTGCTCCGCGACGCCGGTGACGGCGCCGGCCACGACCAGGCCGACGTCGGCGCGACGAGCTTCGAGCGCGACCACGAGCTCACCGTGGTCAACCACGAGCGCGAGAAGATCGCGCAGATCGACCGGGCCCTGGGCCGGCTCGACGACGGCACCTACGGGGCCTGCGAGTCGTGCGGCAACCCGGTCGGCAAGATGCGGCTGATGGCATTCCCGCGTGCCACACTGTGCATGACATGCAAGCAGCGCGAGGAACGCCGGTAGGCGGGGACGACGGCGACCTGGACCGAGGTCCGGACCCCAGCGAGCAGCCCGAGGACGACATGGCGGTGACGCGACGACGGCGTCGCACGGTGTGGCCGATCTTCGCCCTGGTGGCCGCGGCGATGCTCGCTGCCGACCAGTACACCAAGCACCTGGCGATCGAGCACCTCACCGGGCAGCCCGACAAGCCGCTGATCGGCGACCTGCTCCAGCTGCGGCTGACGTTCAACCCCGGCGCCGCGTTCAGCATGGGCACCGAGCTGACCGCCGCGATCACCGTGCTCGCGATCGTCGCCTCGGTGGTGGTCGTCGTGCTCAGCCTCCGGCTGCGCGACCGGCTCTGGGCGGTCTCCCTGGGCCTGCTGCTGGCCGGCATCACCGGCAACCTCTTCGACCGGCTGTTCCGCGAGCCCCAGGCGTTCCACGGCCACGTGGTCGACTTCCTGATGCTGCCGCACTGGCCGATCTTCAACGTCGCCGACATCTGCATCAACGTCGGCGCCGCCCTGGTGCTGATCCAGGTCTTCCGCGGTGTGGGCCTCGACGGCTCCCGGACGACGGCCGACGCCGACCTCGGAGAGGACTCCCCGTCATGACGGTCGACCTGCGCACGCTGCCGGTGCCGGAGAGCCTGGACGGCGAGCGGGTCGACGTGGCGATGTCCCAGCTCTTCGGCGTCTCGCGCAGCAAGGCGGCCGACCTGATCGCGGGCGACCGCGTGCGCCTCGACGGCTCCCCGGTGGCCAAGAGCGAGCGGGTGCTCGCCGGCGCGGTGCTCGAGGTCGAGATCCCGCAGGAGAGCCCGCTCGAGGTGGTCCCCGAGATCGTCGAGGGGATCGGGATCATCTACGACGACGACTCGATCGTGGTGATCGACAAGCCGGTCGGCGTCGCCGTCCACCCGTCGCCGGGCTGGCGCGGGCCGACCGTGGTCGGTCACCTCGCGGGCGCCGGCTTCCGGATCTCCACGTCCGGCGCCAAGGAGCGCGAGGGGATCGTGCAGCGCCTCGACGTCGGCACCTCGGGCGTGATGGTGGTCTGCAAGTCCGAGCACGCCTACTCGGTGCTCAAGAACGCCTTCCGGCAGCGCACGGTCGACAAGACCTACCACGCGCTGGTCCAGGGCCACCCCGACCCGCTCTCCGGCACCGTCGACGCCCCGCTGGGCCGGCACCCGGGCGCGGACTACAAGTTCGCGGTGATCGACGGTGGGCGGCCCAGCGTCACCCACTACGAGACCCTCGAGGCGCACCGGTTCGCCAGCCTGCTGGAGGTCCACCTCGAGACCGGGCGGACCCACCAGATCCGGGTCCACATGTCCGCCCTCAAGCACCCCTGCTGCGGCGACCTGACCTACGGCGCGGACCCGGTGCTGGCGCGGAGGCTGGGGCTGACCCGGCAGTGGCTGCACGCCGTCCGGCTGGGCTTCGAGCACCCGGACAGCGGCGAGTACGTCGAGTTCGAGTCGAGCTACCCGGCCGACCTGCAGCACGCGCTCGACGTCGTCCGTGACCTCGACTGACCTCGCGCTCCGACCGGCGACCGTCGCCGACCTGGCGACCGTCGCCGACGTGTTCTGGTCGGCGCGGCGCGCCGCCGGTCCGGCGATGCCGCCGCCGGTCCACCCGTACGACGACGTGGTGGCGTTCTTCGCCCGGCTGGATCCGTCCGCCGGCGGCACCTGGGTCGCCGAGGACGACGACGGGGTGGTCGGCTTCGTCCACCTGACGGCGACCTGGCTGGACCACCTCTACGTCGCGCCCCGGGCGCAGGGACAGGGCGTCGGCACGGCCCTCCTGGAGCTCGCCCAGGCGTTGCGGCCGGGCGGCTTCGGGCTGTGGGTCTTCGAGTCGAACGGGCCCGCCCGCGCGTTCTACGCGCGGCACGGGCTGGTCGAGCTGGCGCGCACGGACGGCGCCGACAACGAGGAGGGGATGCCCGACATCCACCTCCACTGGCCGGGCTCCGCGACCGCCCCGCGCGAGCACGGCGGCTGATCCCTGAAGCGGGCGGGTGGTGCCACGTTCCGTCGGCCCCGTCCCGTAGGCTGAAGGCCTTCCCCGGCGACGCACGTGCCAGGCCCAGAGCCGGCTTCGGGCGCTCGCCCCGTCCGTCCACCATCGCCGCGAGGAGTCAGTAGCAACCGATGGCAGCAGCCGGATCGGGCGGGGACTTCGCCCACCTCCACGTGCACACCGAGTACTCGATGCTCGACGGCGCCTCGCTCCTGGACGGGCTCTTCCAGCGCACCGCCGACCTCGGCATGGGGTCGATCGCGATGACCGACCACGGCAACATGCACGGCGCCTACGACTTCTACAGCAAGGCGAAGAAGTATGGCGTCAAGCCGATCATCGGCATCGAGGCCTACATCACCCCGGGCACCCAGCGCGGCGAGCGCCGCCGGGTCCGCTGGGGCAGGGGCGACGCCGCCGAGGAGGGCGGCGACGACGTCGCCGGCGGTGGCGCCTACACCCACATGACCATGTGGGCCGAGAACAACACCGGCATGCACAACCTGTTCCGGCTCACCTCCCGGTCCAGCCTCGAGGGCTACTACTTCAAGCCCCGGATGGACAAGGAGATCCTCGCCGAGCACAGCGAGGGCATCATCGTCTCCACCGGCTGCCCCAGCGGCGCCATCCAGACCCGGCTCCGCCTCGGGCAGTACTCCGAGGCCCTCCAGGAGGCCGGCGAGCTCCAGGACATCTACGGCGCCGACAGCGTCTTCCTGGAGCTGATGGACCACGGCATCTCGGTCGAGAAGCGGGTCCGCGACGACCTGCTCCGGCTGGGCAAGCAGCTCGGCATCCCGCCGCTGGCGACCAACGACTCGCACTACAACAACCCCGAGGACGCCGCCGCCCACGACGCCCTGATCTGCGTCGCCTCCGGCAAGCGGCTCTCGGACACCAACCGGCTCAAGTTCGACGGCGGCGGCTACTACATCAAGTCCGCGGCCGAGATGCGCGAGCTGTGGGCGGGCCAGTGGGGGATGCCCGAGGCCTGCGACAACACCCTCGCCATCGCCGAGCGCTGCGAGATCTCCTTCACCGAGTCCACCGGCGGCTACATGGCGCGCGCCGACGTGCCGGCCGACGAGACCGAGGAGTCCTGGTTCCGCAAGGAGGTGTGGCGCGGCATCGAGGCGCGCTACCCCGGCGACCGGCTCGACCAGGCCGTCAGGGACCGCGTCGAGATGGAGCTCGCGGTCATCTCGCAGAAGGGCTACTGCGGCTACTACCTGGTGGTCGCCGACTTCATCCAGTGGTCCAAGCGCAACGGCATCCGGGTCGGCCCGGGCCGAGGCTCCGGTGCGGGCTCCATCGCGGCGTACGCGCTGAGCATCACCGACCTCTGCCCGCTCGAGCACGGGCTCTTCTTCGAGCGGTTCCTCAACCCCGAGCGCCCCTCGATGCCCGACTTCGACATCGACTTCGACGACGCCCGCCGCGGCGAGGTCATCCAGTACGTCACCCAGAAGTACGGCGCCGAGCGCGTCTGCCAGATCGCGACCTTCGGCCGGCTCAAGGCCAAGGCGGCGATCAAGGACGCCGCACGCGTGCTCGACCACGGCTTCGCCATCGGCGACAAGATCACCAAGGCGCTGCCCGCCGACGTGATGGGCAAGGGCGTCCCGCTCAAGGAGCTCTTCAACAGCGAGCACAAGCGGTACGGCGAGGGCGGCGAGTTCCGCGCCCTGCACGACTCCGACCCCGACGTGCGCACCATCTACGAGACCGCGCTCGGCCTCGAGGGCCAGATCCGCAACTGGGGCGTGCACGCCGCCGGCGTGATCATGTCCAGCGAGCCGCTGATCGACGTCGTGCCGATCATGAGCCGCCCCGCGGACGGGGCCGTCATCACGCAGTTCGACTACCCGATGTGCGAGTCGCTCGGCCTGGTCAAGATGGACTTCCTGGGCCTGTCCAACCTGCGCATCCTCGAGGACGCGCTGGTCAACATCAAGGCCAACCGCGACGAGGACGTGGTGCTCGAGGAGCTCCCGTTCGACGACCGGTCGACGTACGAGCTGATGGGCCGGGGCGACACCCTGGGCGTGTTCCAGCTCGATGGCGGCGGCATGCGCGCGCTGCTGCGCTCGCTGCAGCCGGACAAGTTCGCCGACATCACCGCCGTCTCCGCGCTCTACCGCCCCGGGCCGATGGGCGCGGACTCGCACAACAAGTACGCGCGCCGCAAGAACGGCCGGGAGCCGATCGAGCCGATCCACCCCGCCCTGGAGGAGGCCCTCGAGCCTGTCCTCGGTGAGACCTACGGCCTGATCGTCTACCAGGAGCAGGTGATGGCGATCGCCCAGGTCCTGGCCGGCTTCACCCTGGGCGCCGCGGACAACCTGCGGCGAGCGATGGGCAAGAAGAAGAAGGAGGAGCTGGACAAGCAGTACGCCGGCTTCCAGGCCGGCATGCTGGAGCGCGGCTACCCCCAGGCGGCGATCAGCACCCTGTGGGAGATCCTGCTCCCGTTCTCCGACTACGCGTTCAACAAGTCGCACTCGGCCGCCTACGGCGTCATCACGTACTGGACGGCGTACCTCAAGGCGAACTACCCGACCGAGTACATGGCCGCCCTCCTGACGTCCGTCAAGGACGACAAGGACAAGATGGCGATCTACCTCAACGAGTGCCGCCGGATGAAGATCCAGGTGCTCCCGCCGGACGTCAACGAGTCGGTCTCGAACTTCACGGCCGTCGGCAACGACATCCGCTTCGGCCTCACCGCGATCCGCAACGTCGGCGGCAACGTGGTGGCCGGCATCGTCGCGGCGCGCGAGGAGAAGGGGCGCTACGGCGACTTCAACGAGTTCCTCTCGAAGGTGCCGGCGCAGGTCTGCAACAAGCGGGTGATCGACTCGCTGATCAAGGCCGGTGCCTTCGACGACATGAAGCACCGCCGGCGCGCGCTGGTCGCCATCCACGAGATGGCGGTCGACCAGTACGTCGACATCAAGCGCAACGAGGCGATCGGCCAGGACTCGCTCTTCGCCGGCCTGATGGACGACGACGGCGGCGACGGGGGAGGCGGCTTCGGTGTCACCGTGGCGATCCCGGAGCTGGACGAGTGGGACAAGATGACGCTGCTCGGCCACGAGCGCGACATGCTCGGCCTCTACGTCTCCGACCACCCGCTGTTCGGCCTCGAGCACGTGCTCTCGACCGGCACCGACTGCACCATCGGCCAGCTCGTCACCGACGAGGACCGGCCGCACGGCTCCACCGTCACCGTCTCCGGCCTGGTCACGTCGGTGCAGCGCAAGATCACCAAGAACGGCGACCCGTGGGCGACCGTGACGCTGGAGGACCTCGAGGGCGCCGTCGAGGTGCTGCTGTTCCCGAGCTCCTACCGGCTCGCCTCGCCGTACCTGACCGAGGACGCGATCATCCGCGTGCGCGGCCAGCTCGACAAGGACCGGGAGACCGCGCAGCTGCGCGGTCAGGAGGTCACGGTCCCCGACCTGGACGTCGCCAGCGACGGCCCGGTGGTGATCAGCCTTCCGTCCACCCGGTGCACGGCGCCGGTCGTCGCGCAGCTCCGGGAGGTGCTGGCCACCCACCCGGGCCTCACCGAGGTGCGGCTACGGTTGCTCACGCGTGACTCGGTCAAGCTGATGAAGCTGGACGACCGCCTCCGGGTCACGCCGAGCTCCGCGCTCTTCGCCGACCTGAAACAGCTCCTCGGTCCGGGGTGCCTGACCTGAGGGAGCACCACCCCATGGAGACCCGCCCGACGCGCCGGCCGCCGCTCGCGGTCGCGGCTGCCGCCGTCGGCCTGCTCGCACTCGCCGGCGCGCTCGGCGCGCTCGGTGGCCGGCTGTGGTGGGCCTGGTGGTCCCCGGCCACGCCGGGCCAGGTCTACGCGACGTCCGACGGCCTCGCCTGGTACCCCGACCCGGCCGACCCCGGCTTCGCGCACGCCTTCGCCGGCACCGCGCAGTTCGTGGTCATCGGGTTCGTGGCCGGCGTGCTGCTGGGCGTCGTCGGCGGCGTCGTGACCCGGAACCGGCCGCTGGTCGGGCTGGGCATCGTCGCGGTGGCCGCGCTGGTCGGGCTGCTGCTGACCTACCGGGTCGGGATCGCGGCCAGCCCGCCCGACCCGACCACGCTGCTGGGCGGCGCCGAGGCGGGGGACCTTCTCCCGGCGAACCTGCAGGTCTCCGGGTGGACGCCCTACCTCGCCTGGCCGGTGGGCGCGTTCTTCGGCTTCCTGCTGGTCATGGTGACGATCATGTCCTCGGACCGCGCGGCCGAGACCGCGAGCGCGGTCGAGCCGGCCGAGTCGGTCGAGCCGGCCGAGGCCGACCGGCTGCGGGTCAGGCCCGGCCGATCGGAGCCGTCACCGCGCCCGTGAGCGCGACCAGGTCCGCCGGAGCCAGTTCGACCTCGAGGCCCCGCCGCCCGGCGGAGACGTTCACCGTCGGGTGCTCCAGGGCGCTCGCGTCCACCACGGTCCGGTGCCGCCGCCTCTGGCCGAGTGGGGAGATCCCGCCGACCACGTAGCCGGTGGCCCGTTCCGCGGCCTGCGGGTCCGCCATCGCGGCCCTCCGGCCCCCGACCGCCTTCGCCAGCGCCTTGAGGTCCAGCTGCCCCGAGACCGGGACCACCGCCACGGTGAGCGTGCCGTCCACGTCGGCCAGCAGCGTCTTGAAGACCCGCTCCACCGGGATGCCCAGCGCCGCGGCCGCCTCCTCGCCGTACGACGCCGAGCGCGGGTCGTGGTCGTAGGAGTGCAGGGTGAAGGCCGTGCCGGCGCTGGTCAGCGCGTTGGTGGCCGGGGTGCCGCCCGGGGCCTTCTTCTTCGCCATCGGGGGCCTCTCAGTTGGGGGACCAGCGGGTGCGGGCGACCTCGGTCGCCGGCAGCGACGCGATCACGTTCATCGCCTCCAGCTCGGTGCGCAGCAGGTCGGTGACCAGCGCCAGCCGCTCCCCGGCGTCGTTCGCCTCCAGCAGCTCCTGCCGCTCGGCCATCGGCAGCGGGGCCACGGCCGCCAGCGTCCAGGCCAGGAAGGCGGGGTCGCGCGGCAGGTCCCCGGTGAGCGGGTCCTCCGCGATCTGGCTCACCATGGCCCGGTAGGCGGTGAACGTGGCACGGGCCCGCGCGTCGATCTCCGCCGGGACCTCGACGGGCGGCTCGGGGAGGACGCTGACCTCCCCGACGGGGAACGCGTCCCCGGCGCGCAGTCCGTCCAGCTGGATCCGGTCCCGGCCGACCGCGACGACGTCGTACGTGCCGTCGGGATTGGCCTCCACCTCGGTCAGCTGGAGGCGCACGCCGACCCGGAACAGCGACTGCGCGCCGTGGTCGCCGACCTCGTAGCCCTCGCGGATCGCGACCGAGCCGAAGAGCCGCTCGGCGGGGTCCTCGACCTCCATCAGGTGCTCGACCAGCGCCCGGTAGCGGTCCTCGAACACGTGCAACGGCAGGCTGACCCCCGGGAACAGCACCGCGTTCAGCGGGAACATCGGGAGCTCGTCGGTCACGCCCCGACCCTAACCAGCGCGCCGCACGCCGGCGGTGAGGCCGCCACCGGCTGAAACCGTGTCGGGGTGGCGATGGCGGCGACCGTAGGATTGGGTCCATGATCCAGCGCATCGACCTGCGGGGCGCCGGTCCGGACGCGGACTACCGCGCCGCCGTGCCCCGTGCCGACTTCGACATCGAGGCGGCGGTCCCGGCGGTGCATGAGATCTGCGAGGCGGTCCGCACCGGCGGGGTCGAGGCGATCCTCGACCTCGGCGAGCGGTTCGACGGCGTGCGGCTCGACGACATCCGCGTCCCCGCGGGCGCGGCGCAGGCCGCCCTCGACGCGCTGGACCCGGACATCCGCGCCGGCCTCGAGGAGTCGATCCGCCGCCTCCGGGCCACCTGCGCCAACGAGCTCGAGTCCGACGTCGTCACCGACCTGGCGCCCGGCGCCCGGGTCACCCACCGCAAGGTGCCGGTCGACCGGGTCGGCCTCTACGTGCCCGGCGGCCTGGCCCCGCTGGTCTCCAGCGTGCTGATGAACGTGGTGCCGGCGCAGACTGCCGGCGTCCGCTCGATCGCGCTGGCCAGCCCGCCGCAGAAGGAGTTCGGCGGCTCGATCCACCCGACCGTGCTGGCCGCCTGCGCCCTGCTCGGCGTGGACGAGGTGTACGCCGTCGGCGGCGCCCAGGCGATCGCGATGTTCGCCTACGGCACCGGCCCCTGCCGCAAGGTGGACCTGGTCACCGGTCCGGGCAACATCTACGTCGTCACGGCCAAGCGGCTGCTCAAGGGCCTCATCGGCATCGACTCCGAGGCCGGCCCGACCGAGATCGCCATCCTCGCCGACGGGACCGCCGACCCGGCGTTCGTGGCCGCCGACCTGATCAGCCAGGCCGAGCACGACCCGCTGGCCGCGTCCGTGCTGGTCACCCCGTCCACCGAGCTCGCCGACGCGGTCGAGTCCGAGCTGGCCGTGCAGGTGCCCGCGACCAAGCACAGCGAGCGCATCCGCACCTCGCTGTCGGGCGCCCAGTCCGGGATCGTCCTGGTGGACGACCTCGAGCAGGGGCTGGCCGTGGTCGACGCCTACGCCGCCGAGCACCTGGAGATCCACACCGCCGACGCCCCGGCCTGGGCGGCGCGGGTCCGCAACGCCGGCGCGATCTTCGTCGGCCCCTACGCCCCGGTCAGCCTCGGCGACTACTGCGCCGGCTCCAACCACGTGCTGCCCACCGGCGGCTGCGCCTGCCACTCCTCGGGCCTCTCGGTCCGCGCGTTCACCAAGTCGGTGCACGTGGTCGAGTACTCCGCCGACGCGCTCGCCGAGGTCGGCGGCCACGTGGTCACCCTCGCCGAGGCCGAGGACCTGCCCGGCCACGGTGCCGCGGTCTCGGTGCGGACCGACCGCGCATGAGCGGCGGCATGGACGGGGGAGCGACCACGGAGGGCTCGGCCTGGCCGCCGCTGCGCGAGGAGCTGCGCGGCATCGAGCCGTACGGTGCCCCGCAGCTCGACGTGCCGGTGCAGCTCAACGTGAACGAGAACCCGTACGGCCCCTCGCCGGCCTGCGTCGCGGACATCGGGGAGGCGGCCGCGCGGGCGGCCGGCACCCTCAACCGCTACCCGGACCGCGAGTTCACCGCGCTGCGCACCGGGCTGGCGTCGTACCTGAACGGCGAGCTGGGGCGCGCCTCCAGCGGGACGCCGGTGCGGGTCACGCCGGAGATGGTCTGGGCCGCCAACGGTTCCAACGAGGTGATGCTCCAGCTGCTGCAGGCCTTCGGCGGGCCGGGGCGCACCGCGATCAGCTTCGCGCCGACGTACTCGATGTACCCGGAGTACGCCCGCGACACCCACACCCGGTGGGTGGCCGGGCGCCGCGGCGACGACTTCGCGATCGACCTCGACGCCGCCCGGGACCTGGTCAAGCGCGAGCAGCCGAGCGTGGTGCTCCTGCCCAGCCCGAACAACCCGACCGGGACGGCGCTGCCGCCCGACGCCGTCGCCGCGCTGTGCGAGGCGACCGGCGACGACGGGGTCGTCGTGGTCGACGAGGCCTACGGCGAGTTCCGCCGCGAGGGCGTGCCGAGCGCGCTGGAGCTGCTGGAGACCTACCGGAACCTGGTGGTCACCCGGACCATGAGCAAGGCGTTCGCCGGCGCCGGCCTCCGGCTGGGCTACCTGGCCGCCGACCCCGCGATCACCGCGGCGATCCGCGTGGTCCGGCTGCCGTACCACCTCTCCGCCGTCACCCAGGCGGTCGCGGTGGCCGCGCTCGGGCACGCCCCGGAGCTGCTGGGGAAGGTCGACGAGCTGCGCGTCGAGCGCGATGCCCTGGTCTCCCACCTGCGAGGATGCGGGTACGAGGTCGCGGACTCGGACGCGAACTTCGTGCTGTTCGGCCGTTTCGCGGACCGGCACGCGGTCTGGCAGGGTCTGCTGGACCGGGGCGTGCTGATCCGGGAGACCGGCCCGGACGGATGGCTGCGGGTCTCCGTCGGGACCCCCGAGGAGATGGCGGCCTTCCGAGACGCCCTGGATGAAGTGAACGGAGAACGAGCATGAGCCGGACCGCCCGGATCGAGCGCCAGACCAGCGAGTCGAAGGTCCTCGTCGAGGTCGACCTCGACGGCACCGGTCGCCACGACATCTCCACCGGAGTCGGCTTCTACGACCACATGCTGACCGCGTTCGCGCGGCACGCGCTGGTCGACCTGACCGTGCAGACCGCCGGTGACCTGCACATCGACGCCCACCACACCGTCGAGGACACCGCGATCGTGCTCGGCCAGGCGCTGCGCGAGGCGCTGGGCGACAAGAAGGGCATCCGCCGGTACGGCGACGCCACGGTGCCGCTCGACGAGGCGCTGGTGCAGTGCGTCGTCGACGTCTCCGGCCGGCCGTTCTCCGTGCACGTCGGCGAGCCCGAGGGGCAGCAGTACGTGCAGCTCGGCGGTACCGGCGTGCCGTACCTCGGCTCGCTCACCCAGCACGTCTTCGACTCCATCGCCCACCACGCTCACCTCACGCTGCACGTGCGGGTGCTCGCCGGCCGCGAGCCGCACCACATCGTGGAGACCCAGTTCAAGGCCTTCGCCCGGGCGTTCCGCGACGCGGTCGCGCTGGACCCGCGCGAGACCGGGGTGCCGTCCACGAAGGGTGCCCTGTGACGCCACCGGTGGTTGAGGTGCGAGGCGCCCTGGCGCCGAGCCTCGAAACCACTGGTGCCTCGGGGTGGTTTCGAGGCTCGCTTCGCTCGCACCTCAACCACCGGGGGGCGCGATGACCAAGCCGTCCGTCGTCGTCCTCGACTACGGCTCCGGCAACCTGCGCTCGGCCGTGCGCGCGATGGAGCGCGCCGGCGCCGAGGTCACGCTGACCGGTGACCTGGACGCCGCGCTCGCCGCGGACGGCCTGGTGGTGCCCGGCGTCGGCGCCTACGAGGCGTGCATGAAGGGCCTCCGGGCGATCCGCGGCGAGCGGATCATCGCGCGCCGGCTCTCCGGCGGCCGCCCGGTGCTCGGCATCTGCGTCGGCATGCAGATCCTCTTCGCGAAGGGGATCGAGCACGGCGTGGAGACCGAGGGCTGCGGCGAGTGGCCCGGCGTCGTCGAGCGGCTGCGGGCGCCGATCGTGCCGCACATGGGCTGGAACACCGTCGACGCCCCCGACGGCACCCGACTCTTCGCCGGCATCGAGGACGAGCGGTTCTACTTCGTGCACTCCTACGGGGTGCGCGACTGGACGCTGGTCACCAACGACCGCACGCCCGACTCGCACCAGCCGCGGGTGACGTGGGCGGAGCACGGCGGGGACCGCTTCGTCGCCGCCGTCGAGAACGGCCCCCTGTGCGCCACGCAGTTCCACCCGGAGAAGTCGGGGGACGCGGGCGCCGCACTGCTGAGGAACTGGGTGGACACCCTGTGAGGAGGACCTGGTGAGCGCGTACCTGGAGCTGCTGCCGGCCGTCGACATCAAGGGCGGCCAGGCCGTCCAGCTGGTGCAGGGCGTCGACGGCTCGGAGAAGACGTTCGGCGACCCGATCGAGGCCGCGCTGCGCTGGCAGGAGGCCGGCGCGGAGTGGATCCACCTGGTCGACCTCGACGCCGCGTTCGGCCACGGGAACAACCGTGAGCTGCAGGCCGAGATCGTCGGCCGCCTCGACATCAAGGTCGAGATGAGCGGCGGCATCCGCGACGACGAGTCGCTGGAGGCCGCGATGGCGACCGGCTGCCGGCGGGTCAACATCGGCACCGCCGCGCTGGAGCAGCCCGAGTGGTGCGCGAAGGCGATCGCGACCTTCGGCGACCGGGTCGCCGTCGGGCTCGACGTCCGCGGCCGCACGCTGGCCGCGCGCGGCTGGACCCGCGACGGCGGCGACCTGTACGAGACGCTGGCCCGCCTCGACTCCGAGGGCTGCGCCCGCTACGTGGTCACCGACGTCAACAAGGACGGCATGCTCCAGGGCCCGAACCTGCAGCTGCTGCGCGACGTCGCCGCCGCCACCGACCGGCCGCTGGTCGCCTCGGGCGGCGTGACCACCCTGGACGACATCCGGGCGCTGATGGGGCTGGTCGACGTCGGCGTCGAGGGCGCCATCGCCGGCACCGCGCTCTACACCGGCCAGTTCACGCTGGAGGAGGCGCTCGCGCTGACCCTCCCCGCGGCACCCGCCGGGCAGGGCTGACGGATGAGCCTCGCGGTCCGGGTGATCCCGTGCCTCGACGTCGACGCCGGCCGGGTCGTCAAGGGGATCAACTTCAAGTCCCTGCGCGACGCCGGTGACCCGGTCGAGCTGGCCCGCACCTACGACGCCGAGGGCGCCGACGAGCTGACCTTCCTCGACATCTCCGCCTCCCACGAGGGTCGGGCGACGACGCTGGAGATCGTCTCCGCCACCGCCGAGCAGGTGTTCATCCCGCTCACCGTCGGCGGCGGCATCCGCTCGGTCGACGACGTGGACCGGATGCTGCGGGCCGGCGCCGACAAGATCGCGGTCAACACCGCCGCCATCGACCGGCCCGAGCTCATCGCCGAGATCGCCGACCGGTTCGGCAACCAGGTGCTGGTGCTCTCCGTCGACGCCCGCCGCGTCCAGGGGGACGCCCGCACCGAGTCGGGCTTCGAGGTGACCACCCACGGCGGCCGGACCTCCGCGGGGCTCGACGCCCTGGAGTGGGCGGTGCGCGCCACCGAGCTGGGTGCGGGGGAGATCCTGCTCAACGCGATGGACGCCGACGGCACCACCGACGGGTTCGACCTGGAGCTGATCCGCGCGGTCCGCGCGGAGGTGTCGATCCCGGTGATCGCCTCCGGCGGCGCCGGCGCCGTGGAACACTTCCCGCCGGCGGTCGAGGCCGGCGCCGACGCCGTACTGGCGGCGACGGTGTTCCACTTCGGCACGCTGCGGATCGGCGAGGTCAAGGACGCCCTGCGCGACGCCGGGCAGCCGGTGCGCTGACGCGCGACCGGGGAACGTCTACTCGCTGGGGGCGGCATGGGGTACGAGGTCTACGACCCGGACGGGTCCGACGGCGGGCCCGCAGCCGCGCCCGCCCCGCCCGAGCCGGGGGCCGTCGGGCCCTGGCGGGTGGTCATCGAGTTCACGAGCCGGGGCGACGCGAAGCCGCCGACCAAGCTCCAGTTCGGCCGGCTGACCTTCCAGAGCCGGGACGAGGCGATGGAGGCCGCCCTGCGGGCCGCCTGGGAGTTCAACCCGCCCGACCCGTGGTCGCCGCAGGGTCGCGAGGTCTTCGCCGACGGCGCCGACGGCTTCCTGGCCGTCATCCAGGGCGCCTCGTCCAAGTCGTTCCACATGACCGTGCGGATCGTCCGGCCCCTCCCGAAGCCGCACCACCTCCCCTGAGCCCGCGAGTCGGCACAAACTGACGCTCGCCGAGCGTGAACTTGTGCCGACTCGGCCATCCGGGAGCGTCAGTTTGTGCCGACTCGCGGGTGCCCCGGCACACTGGACCGATGCTCCACCGCCATCCGCTGCTCAGCCTGCTCACGGGCGCCTACCTGGTCTTCGTCGGCTGGCTGACCCTGACGCCGCAGGCCGACCACGCGCGCACCGCCGAGCTCGTGCAGCGGGTGCTCGACGCGCTGCACCGGCGCGGATACCTCGAGTCCGTCGGCTACGCGGAGTTCGAGTTCCTCGCCAACATCGCGCTGTTCGTCCCGATCGGCGTCTTCCTGCTGCTCCTCTTCGGCGCCGGCGGGTGGTGGCTGGCGATCCTCGCCTCGTTCGCGATGACCATCGGCATCGAGTCGCTGCAGACGCAGATCCCCGGCCGGGTACCCGACGACCGCGACCTGCTCGCCAACGGCCTCGGCGCGGTGGTCGGCGTCGCGTTCGCGCTGGTGCTCACCGCTCCCGCCACCCTCCGGCGGCGACGGGCGCGGGCGCGCACCCGGGACCTGGCCGGCCGGGCCTGAGGAGGTGCCCGCGGGGCCGCCGCGCCCCAAGGACAAGCCGCGGTGGCGTGAGTCGTGTGCCTGAGAACCCGCTAGGCCGGTGCCTGGCGCACACGACCCAAGCTGGGCGCGGGTGCGGACCGCGTCGTGTGCCCGGCAACCCTCTATCCCGATGCCTCAGGCACACGACCCGCCGCCGACGGGACGCCGCGACGGCGCCACCTGCAAGGATCGTCGGCATGGACTCCGAGGTGCACACCTACATCACCGGCGGCGACGAGGTGGTCCTCGACCTGACCCGCGACGTCTCGGCCTTCGTCGCCGGCCGCGGCGACGGGCTGGTGCACGTCTTCGTGCCGCACGCCACCGCCGGGCTGGCGATCCTGGAGACCGGCGCGGGCAGCGACGACGACCTGCTGGCGGCGCTCGACGACCTGCTGCCGGCCGACGACCGCTGGCGGCACCGTCACGGCAGCCCCGGGCACGGCCGCTCGCACGTGATGCCGGCCCTGGTGCCGCCGTACGCGACCGTCCCCGTGCTCCACGGCAGGCTGGCGCTGGGCACCTGGCAGAGCGTCTGCCTGGTCGACCTCAACGTCGACAACACCCGGCGTGAGGTGCGGTTCAGCTTCCTGGCAGGGTGACACCCACCGGGGCGACGACCGGCCGGGGCCGGAATACGCGGGCCCGGGTGCGGCGTTGTCCCGAGTTGCGCGCGATCGGGCGCACGCGAATCGGGAGAGCAGGAGCGGGTGGCGGAACAGCGGACGGCAAGGCGGGGTCGACCCGACGGGAAGGTCCGGGGCACGACGAGTGCCGGATTCCGGGTCCTGTGGGTCGCGATCAAGCGCGAGCCGCTGATCTTCACGGTCTCGACCATCGGCAGCGTGCTGTTCGGCGCGCTCACCGTCGCCGACGCCTGGGTGCTGGGCTGGGCCACCGACCACGTGGTGCTGCCGGCGTTCAAGACGGGCGAGATCGGGGCCGACATGCTCTGGGCGGTGCTCGGCCTCTTCGTCGGCGTCGCGATCCTGCGTGCGGTCGGCATCGTCGCGCGCCGCCTCGGCGCGGGCGTGATGCAGTACCGGATGCAGGCGCACAGCCGCCGCGCGGTCACCCGCCAGTACCTGCGACTGCCGATGTCGTGGCACCAGAGGCACCCGACCGGCGAGCTGCTCTCCAACGCCAACGCCGACGTCGAGGCCGCGTGGGGGCCGATCGCGCCGCTGCCGATGGCCGTGGGCACCATCGCGATGATGGTGATCGCGGTCGTCCAGATGCTGCTGGCCGACCTGGTGCTGGCCGCCGTCGGCCTGCTGGTCTTCCCCCTCGTCATCCTCACCAACGTCGTCTACCAGCGGCTCGCCCAGGGCTGGGCCACCCGCGCCCAGCAGCTGCGCGCCGAGCTCAGCGAGATCGCCCACGAGTCCTTCGACGGCGCGATGGTGGTCAAGACCCTGGGCCGCGAGCCCGAGGAGACCGCCCGCTTCTCCGCCAAGGCCGCCGAGCTGCGCGAGGCCAACATCCGCGTCGGCCGGATCCGGGCCGCCTTCGACCCGACCCTCGCCGCGCTGCCGAACCTGGCCGTGCTGGTGGTGCTGGTGATCGGCGTGCAGCGGGTCCTCAGCGGTGCCACCGAGGCCGGCGACGTGGTCACCGTCTCCTACCTGCTCACCGTCGTCTCGTTCCCGATCCGGTCGATCGGCTGGCTGCTGGGGGAGTTCCCGCGCAGCGTGGTCGGCTACCAGCGGGTCTCCTCGGTGCTCGCCGCCACCGGCTCGATGGCGTACGGCGACGGCGTGGTCGCGCCGTCGCGCTCGGGCGTGCGGCTCGAGGTCGACGGCGTCGGCTTCGGGTACGACGCCTCCCGGCCGCTGCTGCGCGACCTGACCTTCACCGTGGAACCCGGCCGGACGGTCGCCCTGGTCGGCGCCACCGCGTCGGGCAAGAGCACCCTCACCACGCTGCTCACCCGGCTGGTCGACGTCGACGCCGGCGCGATCCGGGTGGACGGCACCGACCTGCGCGACCTCGACCGCGGCGCCCTGGCGCGCGTGCTGGGCATGGTCCCGCAGACCGCCTTCCTCTTCGACGACACCGTGCGCGGCAACATCACGCTCGGTGCCGACGTCTCCGACGCGGAGATCTGGTCCGCGCTGCGCACCGCCCAGGCCGACGGCTTCGTGGCGGCGCTGGCCGACGGGCTCGACACCCGGCTGGGCGAGCGTGGCACGTCGCTCTCCGGTGGCCAGCGGCAGCGGATCTCGCTGGCCCGCGCCCTGGTCCGCCGGCCGCGGCTGCTGCTCCTCGACGACGCCACCTCCGCGGTCGACCCCGAGGTCGAGGCCCGGATCCTGGCCGCGCTCAAGCGGGGCGGCGACCCCGACGGGCCCGAGGCCCCCGGGGCGGACGCCACCGGCGAGGACGCGACGCTGGTCGTCGTCGCCTACCGCAAGGCGACGATCGGCCTGGCCGACGAGGTGCTCTTCCTCTCCGGCGGGGCGATCGTGGACCGCGGCCCGCACGCCGAGCTCGTCGCCCGCAACGCCGACTACGCCCGCCTGGTCAACGCCTACGAGGCCGAGCACCACGAGACCGAGGAGGTGACCGCATGAGCAGCGGGACCAGCCTCAGCACCGGCGAGGAGATCGGCGCCTGGGAGACCCTGCGCAAGGGCGTGCGGCACTCCCCGGAGCTGGCCGAGGGCATCGGCGTCACGCTGCTGCTCGCCCTCGTCGCCGCGCTCGGCCAGATCGTCGTGCCGATCGCGGTGCAGCAGACCGTCGACCGCGGCCTGCGGGCGTCCGGCGGCCCGGACGTCGGCTACACGACGACGATGGCGCTGCTCGCGGCCGGCGGCATCGTGGTCGCCGGCTGGGCGTCGTACAAGATGACGGCCCGGCTCTTCGACACCTCCGAGCGCGGCCTGGCCACGCTCCGGGTCAAGGCGTTCCGGCACGTGCACGACCTGCCGCTGCTCACCCAGAACACCGAGCGCCGCGGGGCCCTGGTCTCCCGGGTGACCAGCGACGTGGACCAGATCAGCCAGTTCCTCGTCTTCGGCGGCCTGCTCGCCGTGGTCAGCGTCGGCCAGGTCCTGGTCGCGACCGTGGTGATGGTCGTCTACAGCTGGCAGCTCGCCCTCGTGGTGTGGCTCTGCTTCGCGCCGCTCTTCCTCAGCCTGCGCTACTTCCAGCGCAAGCTCTCCGCCGCCTACGGCACGGTACGACGCCAGGTCGGCGTGCTGCTCTCCGCGGTCTCCGAGCCGGTGGTCGGCGCCGCGGTGGTTCGCTCCTACGCGGTCGAGGACCGCACGCAGCGCCGGATCGACGCCGCCATCGACGCGCACAAGGCGGCCAGCACCCGCGCCCAGGGGTTCACCGCGTTCTCGTTCTCCCTCGGCGGCATCTCCGCGGGGCTGGCCAACGCGGGCGTGCTGATCGTCGGCATCTGGCTCGGCCAGGGCCGGCTGTGGGGGAGCAGCGAGGGCAGCATCACCGCCGGCGAGGTGCTGGCGTTCGCGTTCCTGGTGACGCTGTTCGTGGGGCCGGTGCAGATGGGCACCCAGATCCTCACCGACGCCCAGAACGCGATCGCGGGCTGGCGCCGGGTGATCGGGATCCTGGACACCCCGGCCGACCTGGTCGACCCCGGTCCGGACGGGGTCTCGCTGCCGCACCGCGCGGTGGACGTCGACTTCGAGGGCGTCTGCTTCGCCTACCCGGGTGGGCGTCCGGTGCTGAGCGACATCGACCTCTCGATCCCGGCGGGGCGCCGGGTCGCGGTGGTCGGCGAGACGGGGTCCGGGAAGTCGACGCTGGCCAAGCTGCTGACCCGGCTGATGGACCCGAGCTCCGGGCGCGTGCTGCTGGACGGCACGGACCTGCGCCGGGTCGCCGAGTCCAGCCTCCGGGCCAGCGTGGTGCTGGTGCCGCAGGAGGGCTTCCTCTTCGACGACACGGTCGCCGCCAACGTCCGCTACGGGCGGCTGGACGCCACGGACGCGCAGATCACCGCGGCGGCCGCCGAGCTCGGCCTGGGGGACTGGCTCGACGGGCTGCCGCACGGCCTGGCCACGCCGGTCGGCCAGCGTGGCGAGTCGCTCTCGGCCGGTGAGCGCCAGCTGGTCGCGCTGCTGCGCGCCCAGCTCGCCGACCCCGACCTGCTGGTCCTGGACGAGGCGACCAGCGCGGTGGACCCGGAGCTGGAGATGCGGATCGGCCGGGCGCTGGAGCGGCTGATGTCGGGCCGCACCTCGGTCACGATCGCCCACCGGCTCTCCACCGCGGAGGCCGCCGACGAGGTGGTCGTGGTCGACCAGGGCCGGATCGTGCAGCAGGGCCCGCACGCGGCGCTGGTCGCGGACCCCGACGGCGTCTACGCGGGGCTGTACCGCTCGTGGGTGGCGCAGCACGGGGCCCAGGAGAGCACGCCTATCATCGACCGGTGACCACGCCCGACCCCGTGCTCGACCCCGCGATCGCCGCCCGCCTCCAGCGCACCGCCGACGGGCTGGTGCCGGCGGTGGTGCAGCAGCACGACACCGGCGAGGTGCTGATGCTGGCATGGATGGACGACGAGGCGCTGCACCGCACGCTGACGACCGGCCGGGCGACGTACTGGAGCCGCTCGCGGCAGGAGTACTGGGTCAAGGGGGAGACCTCGGGCAACCCGCAGCACGTCCACGAGGTGCGCCTCGACTGCGACGGCGACACGCTGCTGGTCAAGGTCGACCAGGTCGGCGTGGCCTGCCACACCGGCGCGCGGACCTGCTTCGACGAGGGGCTGCTCGGTGGCTGACGCCGACGACGCCCAGCCGGGGCGCTCGCCCCGCCGTACGTTCGGGCCGGTGGTCCTGGCCGGGCTCGCCGGCGCCGGGCTGGCGGCCGTCGGCGGCCACCGGGCGATGCTGACGGTGCCCGACTCCTACTGGGCCGGCGTCGGCTCCGCCGTCTTCGGCGGCGAGGCGTACGCCGACGTCAACCGCGTCGAGTTCCCGCTGGCCGGGGCCCTGGCGCTGGTCGCGCTGGCCTGCTGGGGCGTGGTGCTGGTCGCCCGCGGGACGTTCCGGCGGATCGTGGCGGCGCTGGCCGCGCTGGCCGGGCTGGGCATCGTCGCCGTGGTCGTGGTCGGCGGGTTCGTCCAGGACGACGACGCCGCGGCGGACATCGCCGACCGGATCGGCACGGCCGTGGCGACCGACGTGCCGCTGGACCCCACCTCGTGGATGTGGGCGACGCTGGTCGGCGGCCTGCTGGCCGCGGCGGCCGGCGTCGCCGCGGTCCGGTTCGCGCCGGCGTGGCCCGAGATGGGCAGCCGCTACGACGCCCCGGGCGGCTCCGCGGGGGACGACGCGGAGCCCGCCGAGGACGCCGCCGTACCGCCGGAGGAGCGCTCGCACCTCGATGTGTGGAAGTCCCTCGACGAGGGCTCCGACCCGACTGCGTAGAATCTGCCGCGGCGCTCTTCCCGGGCGTCACCACTGAGCACGAGGAGCTGACACATGGCCGACAACCACGGCAACACCCCGGCGGCCTGGACCGCTGTCCTGATCGCCCTCGTGGGGTTCGTCGTCGGTGGCGTCGGCGTGGCGCTCTCGCCGATCAACTACGTCCTGTTCTGGGTGGGCGCGGGCCTGGTCGGTGTGGCCGCCGTCGCGTTCCTCGTGATGGCCAAGATGGGCCTGCACGAGTCCGCCCACTGAGGCCTGCCCGCGAGCCGCTGGGATGACGGCAGCGCCGGTCGCCCTCCGCGCCACCGCCAGGTGGCGCCGGATGGTGGCGCCGGCGGCCGTCGCCGGTGGGCTGGCCGCGGCCACCCTGGCGCTGCACCTGCGGGACCCGCACGAGCAGGGGTCGTGGGGCCTGTGCCCGACGGCGGCGATGGGCTTCTGGTGCCCCGGCTGCGGCGGCCTGCGCGCGGTGAACGACCTCGGCAACCTGCGGATCGTCGACGCCGCGTCGAGCAACCTGCTGTTCGTCGCCTCGATCCCGCTGCTCGCCTACCTCTTCTACCGGTGGAGCGCCGGGCGCTGGACCGGCCGGTCGTGGAGCCCGTCGGCGGAGGCGACGAACCGCGCCTCCGCGGTGCTGATCGTGGCCATGGTGGTCTTCAGCGTCCTCCGGAACACCCCGGCCGGGGCCTGGCTCGCGCCCTGACCCCCGAGCGGACCGGGTGGTCGGTCCGCGCCGGTGCTGGCAGTCTGGGCGCATGGAGCGCGTGCTCGGCATCGGCGGCTACTTCCTCCGTGCGGCGGACCCCGACGCCCTGAGCGCCTGGTACCGCGACTGCCTCGGGCTGGACGACGCCGGCGAGGGCCTGTGGCAGCAGGAGGCCGGGCCGACCGTGTTCGCCACCTTCGAGCCCGACACCGACTACTTCGGCGCCCGCGAGCAGCAGACGATGCTCAACTTCCGGGTCCGTGACCTCGACGCGATGCTCGCCCAGCTGCGCGACTTCGGTGCCGACGTGGCCGAGGAGACGGAGGAGATGGAGGGGGTCGGCCGGTTCGGGTGGGTGACCGACCCCGAGGGCCGGCGCATCGAGCTCTGGCAGCCCGCCTGAGACCGCCGGACGCGGTCGGTACGGCGGGTGTCGGATCGGGCCGGCACCGTTCGTGGAGAGGGTGACAGCCCGACCGCGACCACGAGGAGTCCCCGTGCAGTACCTGCTCTCCGTCATCGACGAGACCTCCGACTCGGCCACCGAGGACGAGATGACCGCCATCCGCGGCTTCAACGACCGGCTCCGCTCCGCCGGCTACTGGGTCTTCGCGGGCGGCCTCGCCGACCCGCAGTCCGCCACCGTGGTCGACAACCGGCGCCCGGACGGCCCGCTGCTCACCGACGGGCCGTTCCTGGAGTCCAAGGAGTACCTGGGCGGCTTCTGGGTGATCGACGTCCCCGACCTCGACGTCGCCCTGGAGGTCGGCGCCGACGGGTCGAGGTCCTGCGCCCGCGTCGTCGAGGTGCGTCCGTTCCTGGTCGGGTGACCCGCGTGTGCGCGGACGACACCGGCAGCCGGGCGGCACGGCGGAGCTCAGTACCCGACGGCGCGGTAGCCGACGCCCTCGGGCGACCCGCGGCGGGGGGCGAGCGCCCCGCGGGCGGACCCGTCGCCGCCGAGCTCGGCGAGCAGGAAGGCCGCCACGTAGTGCCGGACCACCGCCCGCGCCCGGGCGCGGTCCCAGGCCGGGTCGCCGCAGAACCCGTTGGGGACCAGGGCCACGACCCGACGCGCGCGGTCGCACTCGCCGGTGAAGACGAAGTGGGCGGCGCCCTCGAGCGCGACCTCGGCCTTGCGGACGCTGGCGACGCCCTCGTAGGCCAGCCGGGTGCTCCATCGGAACGGTGAGTCGTCGTCCCCGGTGCCGCCGACGGTGAGCACCGGCGCGGTCACCCCGGCGAGGCCGGCCCCACCGAACATCGCGGCGTCCCCGGCCAGGGAGACCACGGCGTCGACCGGCTCGGGCGCCGGTCCGCCGTTCCCGGTCGCGGCGACGACCTCCGGCATCCGCGGCTCCAGCGCGTCGCAGAGGAAGACCAGCGGGTCGTCGGTCGCGCGGGCCTCGACGCACCCCGCGGCGAAGGCGTCCGCGTCGAGCCGGGCGCCGCCCGAGGCGAGCGCCGTGTAGCCGCCGTAGGAGTGGCCGATCACCGCCACCCGCCGCGGGTCCACCGACCCGGCAAGGTCGCCGCCGGGGCGGGCCTCGGCCTCGAGGTACGCGCGGGCCCGGGCGACCGCGGCGGGCCGCTCGATCGTCGAGCGCCAGAGCGTCCGCGGGTCGAGGGTCTCCGGGTGGGCCGGTGCCGCCACCACCAGGCCGTGGGAGGCCAGGTGCTCGGCCAGCCAGGCGTAGCTCTCGGGAGTGATCGCGAACCCGGCGGAGAGCAGCACCAGCGGGTACGGCCCGCGGGCCAGGTCGGGCGCCGCGCCGAGCCGCCCGCGGCCCTCGTAGGTGGCCAGCGCCGTCGCGGTGCCGCCGAGCGCGGTCAGCGCGTAGGAGTAGGTCAGCGGCTCGGCGTCGTCGGTCGACCCGACCGCCGGGTACCACACCGTCAGGTCCATCGGCGCGTCGTCGGAGCCGATCCGCCGGACGCCGACGCGGTGGGGACCCGGCGCCGCGTGATCGAGCCCGACGTACGCGGCCCGCTCCGCCGCGCCGTCCGCGGTGGGCGCCGCATAGCCCAGCAGGTACGCCGCCGACTGGGCGACGAGGCCCACGAGCACCACGCCCGCGACCCCGGCGACCAGCGCCCCGCGACCCGCGGCGCGGATCGAGCGGCCCAGCACCCGTCGTACCGTGCTCATCGTCGTCCCCTCCTCGATCGTTCCGAGCCGGGCCGGCTCAGACCCGGGCGTCCCGGGCACGGTCCGCCGCGGCGGCCCAGCGGTCCGCGTCGACGCCCCTGACCAGGAGCCACAGCGCGAAGACCAGCTCGCCGGGGATCGCCGCGACCAGCACGACCGCGTCCCACAGGTCGGCCGCCCCGGGGGCGACGAAGGTGCCGAAGCTCTGCAGCAGGTAGGCGGCGCCGGCGAGCGCCAGCAGCACGCCGGGCAGGCGCGGCAGGAAGCCGGAGCGGTGCACCAGCCACCCGGTGAGCACCAGGGAGAGGCCGAAGAAGAAGCCCCAGACCAGCACCATCCCGTCGTTCGCCTCCTGGAAGACCATCACGAGCGCGTCGCGCTGGTCGGGCTCGAAGGCCGCGAGGTAGCCGCCACCGCCGACCAGGACCAGGGTGACCACACCGGCCGCGATGGGGCCGGCGGCCATCACGACCGCCTCGGCCACCCGGGCGAGCGCGGCGGCCAGCGACCCGGCGCGGCTGACCGGGCGCAGCAGGGCGTAGAGCACCCCCGCGAGCAGGACCTCGATCAGCACGACCGCGGACTCACCGGCGAGTCCCCAGCGGAAGAGCGTCTCGTCGGCGGCGATGTTCGCGGCCGTCGTCGCGGCGTCGCCGGGGACGACGAGGGTCGAGCGCACGGCGACGGCGAGCGGGTAGATCACGAAGATCGCGAGGTACAGCACCCCGGCGGCCCTGCTCAGGCGTCGCAGCCGCCGGGACGGCGCGGGTCCGGTCGGGCCCGCCTCGTGCGACGGGGCGGGCGAGGTGGTGGCGGTCGCGGTCATGGCTCCTCCTGCGGGTGGGTGTCTGGTGGTGAGGACTGCTGACACCTCGGAAGCTACGGATCCGGCGCCGCCCGGGTCTTGGCATCCGCGGCCGATCCGTTGACCGTTCCGGCCACCGCCCGTCCGGGGGCTCTCCTACGCTGGTCGGACCGGCCGTCGAGCACCCGAGGGAGACCACCGTGAGCACCGTGCGGAGCTCGGTCCTGCGGGTCGTCGCGCGGGTGGCCAGCTCGGCCGAGGAGCCCGAGGCGCTGCTCGCGAGCGTCGGACTGGCGCCGGCGGCTGACCCGCTGGAGGCGTCCCGGGAGAGCGTGGACGAGGAGGCCTACTACGCGTTCCTGGAGCGGGCCGTCGCCCCGGGCGACGACGGGCTGCCCTACCGGTACGGCGCGGCGCTGCACCCCGACGACTTCAGCGCGCTCGGGCTGGCGCTGAAGACGGCCCCGACGCTGCGGGACTCGCTGCGGCGGCTGGTGCGCTACGTGCTCCTGCTCAGCGACACCCTCGAGTACGAGCTGCGCGACGACCCCGGCGGGGCCGCGACCCTGGTCCTCCTCCGCCCGCACCACCGGCGCGGGGCGCGGCTGGCCAACGAGTGCGCGCTGGCGGCGGTGGTCTCGGTGCTCCGCGAGGCCGCCGGCCGCCGGATCGCGCCGGTCGCGGTGGCGTTCTGCCACGGCCGGCCGGACTCGGTCGCCGAGGCGCACGCCTGGTTCGGCCGCCCGGTCGAGTACGACGCCCGGGCCAACGCCCTGACCTTCGACGCCGCGACCCTGGACACCCCCGCGAAGCTCGCCGACGCCGGCCTCTCGTCGTTCCTCCTCGCCCACCTCGAGGGCCTGCGGGCCGAGCGGGCCGACCGCTCGCTGGTGTCGTCGGTGCGCGCGACCGTCACCGACCTGCTGCCCGACGGGCTGCCGAAGAAGGTGGTCATCGCCCGGCGGCTGGGGATGAGCGAGCGGACCCTGCACCGGCGGCTGGCCGACCAGGGGGAGACGTTTCAGGAGATCGTCCGCCGGGCCCGGCAGGAGGCGGCCGAGACGCTGCTCTCCGACGACCGGCACACCCTGGCGGAGGTCGCGTTCCTCACCGGCTTCGCCGACCAGAGCGCCTTCCAGCGGGCGTTCAAGACCTGGACGGGGCGGACCCCCCTGGGGTTCCGGGCGGCGTATCACGACGCCGCCCCGCACCTCCTCTGAGAAACCTTCCGACGTTTCCCAGGAGCCCCAGGAGGCCACCATGCCCAGCTTCGACCACCTCACGCTCGAGAACCGTGAGCTCCTCGACGCCGTCCACCGGCGCGACCACGTCCTGCGCGACGCACCCGAGAAGCTGCTGGTGCCGCTGTTCCCACGCTGCACCGTGCGGATCCTCCTGGTCGCCGACGGCGGACTGACGTTCGGCAGCGCCGACTTCGGGCTGCGGACGCTGGTCAAGACCCTGCAGGGCGGGTCGACGCTCACCACCCGGTTCCTGGTCAGCATCGCCCACCGGGCCGCGCCCGGCGGCGACGCGATGCTGCCCGGCGACGCCACCATCGCCAACCGGGTGACCGGCTTCCGGTTCGACGACGCCGCGGACTTCCCGGCCGGCGCCTACGACCAGGTCTGGCTCTTCGGCATCGACTCGTTCGGCGACCTCCCCGACAGCGAGCTGCGGGCGCTCGCGCAGTTCATGGACGACGGCGGCGGCGTCTTCGCCACCGGCGACCACGCCGCGCTCGGCAAGCGGCTGTGCGGCAAGGTGCCGCGGGTGCGCTCGATGCGGCACTGGGACAGCTTCGACAACCCCGACGAGGTGTCGATGTCCGGGCCCCGCCGCAACGACACCAACCGGCGCGGCCACGACCTCGCGTCGACGTTCGACGACCAGTCCGACGACATCCCGCAGAAGATCCAGTGGACGCCGTACAGCACCCGGGTCGGGATCTTCGAGGCCGTCTACCCGCACCCGCTGCTGTGCGGTCCGAAGGGCGTCATCGACGTGATGCCCGACCACCCGCACGAGGGGGAGTGCCGCACGCCCGACGACCTGGACCTCGACGTCACCTTCGACGGCCAGACCTTCACCGAGTACCCCGCCGCCGTCGACGGCGGTGCCCGGCCGGAGCCCGAGGTCATCTCGACCTCCACGGTGCTGCCCGGCACGACGTCCTCGGGCAAGGCGGCGACCGAGGGGCACTCCTTCGGCGGGATCTGCGCCTACGACGGCCACCGCGCCGGCGTCGGCCGGGTCGTCACGGACGCGACCTGGCACCACTTCATCAACATCAACCTGGTCGGCGACAGCGGTGCCGCGTTCCCCAAGAACGTCGGCTTCCTGGCCTCGGCCGCGGGCCAGGACCACCTCGACGCGATCAAGACCTACTACCGCAACATCGCGACCTGGATCAGCCGGCCGAGCCTGATCCGCTGCATGCGGCGCCGCTGGCTGTGGTGGCTGGTCGCGCACAGCCGGGCCATCGAGTCCGTGGCGACGGCGTCCCGGGTCGACCTCCGCGAGGCGCACGTCAGCCTGCTCTTCGGCATCGGCAAGCACGCCCGCGACGTGCTCGGGCGCAGCACCAGCTCCTGCCAGTCGCTGCGGATCGTGCTCGACCTGATCGCGCCGCACCTGCCGACGCTGGTGCGCCGGTTCGACCCCTGGGACCCGGGGCCGAAGCGGCCCCCGCGGGGCCCGGACCCGGTGCCGTGGTTCGACCCGACCCGGTACGTCGACATCGTGCTCGGCGGCGCCGTCGTGGCGATGTACGAGAGGCTCTCGGAGGCCTCGCCCGAGGAGATCGAGTCCGGCAAGCTCGACGAGGTGATGGACGAGGCGCTCGCCGAGGGCGCGCGCGTCGCCCTCGAGGCGGCCCGGCGCAGCGCGGCCGAGGCGATGGACGAGCTGAAGGCCCTCGGGGACCGGTAGCCGGCACGGGACGCAGCGACGGCGGGGTCCGGGCGTGCTGCCCGGGCCCCGCCGTCGCCGATGCGCCGTGGAGGCGCGCGATCGGTGGTGTGGTCAGCCGGTGCTGACCTCGAAGCTGCCCGCGACGGCGAACAGGATGATGTAGAACACGATGGCGACGACCATCAGGGCGACGGCGATGATGCCGCAGATCCGGCCGGCCTGGACCATGCCGCGGTTGCTGTAGGCCTGGCCGGAGGCATCGATCTCCTTGATGGCCTTGTTGCCCATCACCCAGGCCGCGATGCCGAGCGGGCCGCAGCAGACCAGGCTGAGGATGCCGAGGATCAGGATCGTGGTGCCCTGCGGGTGGTTGACGGGGCCGCCGTAGCCGCCGCCGTAGCCCGGGGGCGGCGGCGGGCCGCCGTAGCCGCCGGGGGGCGTGCCGTAGCCGCCCGGCTGGGGCGTGCCGTACGGAGGGGGCTCGCTGCCCGGGGGCGGTTCGTTGTAGCTCACAGGTCTGCCTTTCGTCAGCGGACGATCGTCGGGACCCGGCCATCTGCCGGGCGGTGTCCGAGACACTAGTGGTCGCGTGCCACACTCGACAGGACGCTGCGATGAAGGCCATCGGCGTTTCAGAGAAGACGGAGGCGAGATGTCGGCGCACAGCACCGTGCTCGACGAGATCGTCGCCGGGGTTCGCGAGGATCTCGCCGCCCGCGAGGCGGCGCTGCCGCTGGCCGAGCTGCGCGCCATGCTCGCCGACGCCCCGGCGCCGCGCGACCCGATGCCGCACCTCCGCGGGCCCGGGTCGAGCGTGATCTCGGAGGTCAAGCGGCGCAGCCCGAGCAAGGGCGACCTGGCCGACATCCCCGACCCGGCGGCCCTGGCCCGGGAGTACGCCGCCGGCGGGGCCGCCGCGATCAGCGTGCTCACCGAGCGCCGCCGGTTCGGCGGCAGCCTCGAGGACCTGCGCGAGGTCCGTGCCGCGGTGGACACCCCGATCCTGCGCAAGGACTTCATCGTCACCGAGTACCAGCTGGTCGAGGCGCGCGCCGCCGGCGCCGACCTGGCCCTGCTGATCGTCGCCTCGCTCCCGGGCGAGCTGCTGACGCGGCTGCACGACACGGCCCGCGAGCTCGGGCTGACCGTGCTGGTCGAGGTGCACGACGAGGAGGAGACCGAGCGGGCCGTCGAGCTGGGCGCCGAGCTGGTCGGCGTCAACGCCCGGAACCTCAAGACCCTCGCCGTCGACCCGGCGACCTTCGGCCGGCTGGCGCCGCTGGTGCCGGCGGACCGGGTGCTGGTCGCCGAGTCCGGCATCACCGGCCCGGCCGACGTCGCGCGCTACGTCGACGAGGGCGCGCGCGCCGTGCTGGTCGGCGAGGCGCTGGTGAAGGACGGTGCGCCGCGCGAGGCGGTCGCCGCCATGACCGGACTGACGACAGGAGTGAAGTCGTGACCACGCAGAGCACGTCCCCGGGAGCCGGTTTCGACGCCGACGACCTCGGCTGGTTCGGCGGTGCCGGCGCGTTCGGCGGCCGGTTCATGCCGGAGGCGCTGATCGCGGCGCTCGACGAGCTCGACACCGCCTGGCGCGAGGCGCTGGCGGACCCCGCGTTCACGGCCGAGTTCGACCGACTGCTGCGCGAGTACGCGGGCGTGCCGAGCATGCTCTACGACGCCACCCGCCTCTCCGAGCACGCCGGCGCCCGGATCCTGCTCAAGCGCGAGGACCTCAACCACACCGGCGCGCACAAGATCCGCAACGTGCTGGGCCAGGCGCTGCTGACCAAGCGGATGGGCAAGACCCGCGTGATCGCCGAGACCGGGGCCGGCCAGCACGGCGTCGCCTCGGCGACGGCGGCGGCGTACCTGGGCCTGGACTGCACCGTCTACATGGGGCGGGTCGACACCGAGCGCCAGGCGCTCAACGTGGCCCGGATGCAGCTGCTGGGCGCCGAGGTGATCCCGGTGGAGTCCGGCAGCGCGACCCTGAAGGACGCGATCAACGAGGCGCTGCGGGACTGGGTGGCCTCGGTCGACCACACCGCCTACCTGTTCGGCACCGCGGCGGGCCCGCACCCGTTCCCGAGCCTGGTGCTCTCGTTCGTGCGGGGCATCGGCGACGAGGCCCGGCGCCAGTGCCTCGACCAGTTCGGCGCGCTGCCGGACGCGGTCGCGGCCTGCGTGGGCGGCGGCTCCAACGCGATCGGCCTCTTCGCCGGGTTCCTCGACGACCCCGAGGTCGCGATCTACGGCTTCGAGGCCGGCGGCGACGGCGTGGAGACGGGCCGCCACGCCGCGACCATCCACGCCGGCAGCGTCGGCGTCCTGCACGGCGCCCGCACCTACGTGCTCCAGGACGAGGACGGCCAGACGATCGAGTCCCACTCGATCTCGGCCGGCCTGGACTACCCGGGGGTCGGCCCCCAGCACGCGCAGCTGGCGAAGTCCGGCCGCGCGACCTACCTGCCGGTGACCGACGCCGAGGCCATGGACGCGATGTCCCTCCTGGCGCGCACGGAGGGGATCATCCCCGCGATCGAGTCGGCGCACGCCGTCGCGGGCGCCCTGCGGGTGGCGAAGGACCGACCGGGGCAGACGATCCTGGTCAACCTGTCGGGGCGTGGGGACAAGGACATGGGTACCGCCCTGGAGTACTTCGACCTGGGCCGCGCGGGCCGGGAGGCGGGACGAGCATGAGCCAGACCACCAGCGCCGCCTTCGCGAAGGCGGACGCCGAGGGACGGGCCGCCCTGGTCGGCTACCTGCCGGCCGGCTACCCGGACGTGGACGGCGGCATCGAGGCGCTGCGGGCGATGGTCGCCGCCGGCTGCGATGTGATCGAGATCGGTCTGCCCTACAGCGACCCGGTGATGGACGGGCCGACGATCCAGGCCGCCGCCCAGCAGGCGCTGGAGGGCGGGGTCCGGATCCGGGACGTGCTCCGCACGGTGGAGGCGGTCGCCGCGACCGGCACCCCGACCCTGGTGATGACCTACTGGAACCCGGTCGAGGCCTACGGCGTGGACCGCTTCGCCCAGCACCTGCTGGACGCCGGCGGCGCCGGGCTGATCACGCCCGACCTGACGCCGGACTACGCGCCGGAGTGGATCGCCGCGGCCGACGAGCGCGGCCTGGACAAGGTCTTCCTCGTCGCGCCGTCGTCGACCGACGAGCGGATCGCGATGACCACCGCCGCCTGCCGCGGCTTCGTCTACGCCACGGCCGTGATGGGCGTGACCGGCGCCCGCACCAGCACCAGCGACCTCGCCGGCCCGCTGGTCGCGCGGACCAAGGCCACCACCGACCTCCCGGTCGGCGTCGGGCTCGGCGTCAGCAACGGCGCCCAGGCCGCCGAGGTCGCCGGGTACGCCGACGGCGTGATCGTCGGCTCCGCGTTCGTGCGCGCCCTGGCCGACCACCCGGGGGACCGGGCCGCGGGCCTGAGGGCGCTCACCGCGCTGACCGAGGACCTGGCCACCGGCGTCGCCGCGGGGACGCCGCGCGGGGGAGCGGTGCGTGCCTGAGCGACGTCACGCCGGGCGCTGGGCACGTCGTCGTACCCGCTCGGTGCGGTCGGTGCTGGCCGTCGGGCTCGCCCTGGTGACCCTGGGCGCGCTGGCCGCGTGCGGGACGGAGCCCCAGGAGTTCACCGGCCGCCGGCTCGAGCACCCCTGGCGGGCCGCCGACATCGCGCTCACCGACACCGCCGGTGACGCGTACTCGCTGGCCGGCGACGCCGAGGAGCCGCTGACGCTGGTCTTCTTCGGCTACACCCACTGCCCGGACCTCTGCCCCCTGGTGATGAGCAACATCGCGGCCGCGATGAACCGCCTCGACGACGAGGACCGCGACCAGGTGGGCATGGTCTTCGTCACCACGGACCCCGCCCGCGACGACGAGGCGGCGCTGCGCCGCTACCTCGACGGCTACGATCCGTCGTTCGTCGGCCTGACCGGCGACCTCTCCGCCATCATCGAGGTGGGGAAGCCGCTCAAGGTCTACGTGAGCGACGGTCAGGAGCTGCCGACGGGCGGCTACGACCTCGGCGGCCACACCACCTCGGTGCTCGGCCTGGAGGACGGCGAGGCGGTCGTCCTCTGGAACGAGAACACCACGGCGCCGGAGTACGCCGCCGACATCCACACGCTGCTCGACGACCGGCTCGAAGAGGACTGACGCATGCTGACCGAGTTCACCGCGGGGCTCATCACCGCGACCATCCCGAGCCCCTCGCAGGGCGTCTGGTACCTCGGCCCGGTGCCGCTCCGCGGCTACGCGCTGTGCATCATCCTCGGCATCGTCGCGGCGATCTGGATCGGCGAGCGGCGGTGGCAGGCCCGCGGCGGCAGCTACGGCGACATCCAGGACATCGCCATCTGGGCGGTCCCGTTCGGCCTCGTCGGCGGCCGGCTCTACCACGTCGCCACCGACTGGGAGAAGTACTTCGGGGAGGGCAAGGACCCGATCACCGCCCTCTACGTGTGGAAGGGCGGCCTCGGCATCTGGGGCGCGATCGCGCTCGGGGCGCTCGGCGCCTACATCGGCGCCCGCCGCAAGGGGATCCGGTTCCTGCCGCTGGTCGACACCCTGGCGCCGGGGGTGCTGGTGGCGCAGGCGATCGGCCGGTGGGGCAACTGGTTCAACCAGGAGCTCTACGGCCGCCCGACCGACCTCCCCTGGGGCCTGGAGATCGACCCGGACCACTGGCCGACCGGCTGCGACTACCCGCCCGGCTCCGGCACCTGCACCTTCGAGGTCGGCACCACGTTCCACCCGACCTTCCTCTACGAGTCCCTGTGGAACCTGGCGGCGTTCGCCGTGGTGCTCTGGCTCGAGCGCCGCTACCGGCTCGGGTACGGCCGGGTGCTGGCCGTCTACGTGATGGCCTACACGCTGGGCCGCGGCTGGATCGAGTACCTGCGCATCGACGACGTGCAGCTCGAGAACGTGCTGGGCCTGCGCTTCAACGTGTGGACCTCGATCGTGCTGTTCGTGGCCGCGGCGGCGTTCTTCGAGTGGTCGCGACGCCGCCACCCGGGCCGTGAGGAGAGCGTCTACCTTCCCGGTCGCGGGCCGGCGGCGGACGGCGAGAGCGAGACCACACCGGACAGGGAGTCCACGGCCGAATAGCCCGGCGCGCGGCCACGCAACACGGTGGTAACCTGACGTCTCCGCCGCGTGGGCCAGTGACGTCCCTTGCGCCCCACCTTCTGGGGCCGGATCATCGAGTCCGGACCCCAGACGTAGTCGACGGGAGAACCTTGGTGCCCTACTCGCACGCGTTCCCGCCGCCGGAAGGCCTCTACGACCCGCGTCACGAGCGTGACGCTTGCGGTGTCGCCTTCGTCGCGACGATGACCGGAGAGGCCAGCCACGACATCGTGGCCAAGGCACTGACCGCCCTGCGCAACCTCGACCACCGCGGCGCCGCCGGCGCCGAGGTGAACTCGGGTGACGGCGCGGGGATCCTCATGCAGGTCCCGGACGCGTTCCTGCGCGCCGTGGCCTCCGACGCGGGCTTCGACCTGCCGGCCGCGGGCGCGTACGCCGTCGGCACGGCGTTCCTGCCCGGCGACGACGGCGAGGTCGCGAAGACCCGCCGCCGGATCGAGGAGATCGCGGCCGAGGAGGGCCTCGTGGTCCTCGGCTGGCGCGAGGTGCCGATCGACCCGAGCATCCTCGGCACGATGGCGCTCAGCGTGATGCCGACCTTCAGCCAGCTCTTCGTCCGCGCCGCCGCGGGCGAGCAGCTGACCGGGATGCCGCTGGAGCGCCTGGCCTTCTGCCTGCGCAAGCGCGCCGAGCGCGAGACCGACGTCTACTTCCCGTCGTTCTCCTCGCGCACCCTGGCCTACAAGGGCATGCTCACCACCGACCAGCTCGACAACTTCTTCCCCGACCTGGTCGACGAGCGGATGGCCTCCGCGCTCGCGGTGGTCCACTCGCGGTTCTCCACGAACACGTTCCCGAGCTGGCCGCTCTCGCACCCGTTCCGGTTCATCGCCCACAACGGCGAGATCAACACCGTGATGGGCAACCGCAACTGGATGCGTGCCCGCGAGGCGCTGCTGTCGTCGGAGGAGATCCCCGGCGACCTGGAGCGCCTGTTCCCGATCTGCACCCCGGAGGCGTCGGACTCGGCCTCCTTCGACGAGGTGCTCGAGCTGCTGCACATGGGCGGGCGCAGCCTGCCGCACGCGGTGCTGATGATGATCCCCGAGGCGTGGGAGAACCACGCCGAGATGGACGAGCAGCGGCGCGACTTCTACCGCTTCCACTCCACGATGATGGAGCCCTGGGACGGCCCGGCCTGCGTCGTCTTCACCGACGGCGCGCAGATCGGCGCCGTGCTGGACCGCAACGGCCTGCGCCCCTCGCGCTTCTGGGTCACCGACGACGGCCTCGTGGTGCTCGCCTCCGAGGTCGGCGTGCTCGACCTCGACCCGGCCACCGTGGTCCGCAAGGGCCGGCTGCAGCCGGGCCGGATGTTCCTGGTCGACACCGAGGAGCACCGGATCATCGAGGACGAGGAGATCAAGTCCCAGCTCGCCTCGGAGAACCCCTACGGCGAGTGGCTGCACGGTGGGCTGATCCACCTCGACGACGTCCCCGAGCGCGAGCACATCGTGCACACCCACGCCTCGGTCACCCGCCGCCAGCAGATCTTCGGCTACACCGAGGAGGAGCTGCGGGTCCTGCTCACGCCGATGGCCAACACCGGCGCCGAGGCGATCGGCTCGATGGGCACCGACTCGCCCATCGCGGCGCTCAGCGACAAGCCGCGCCAGCTGTTCGACTACTTCAGCCAGCTGTTCGCGCAGGTCACCAACCCGCCGCTGGACGCCATCCGGGAGGAGCTGGTCACCTCCCTCAACGGCAGCATCGGTCCCGAGTCCAACCTGCTGGAGCCCTCGCCGGCCTCCTGCCGCCAGGTGGTGCTCCCGTTCCCGGTGATCTCCAACGACGACCTGGCCAAGATCCGCCACATCAACCGCGACGGCGACATGCCGGGCTTCATCACGCACGTCTCCCGCGGCCTCTACGAGGTCGACGGCGGCGGCGAGGCGATGGCGGCCCGGATCGACGAGATCTGCCGCGAGGTCTCCGAGGCGATCGCCGACGGCGCGCGGATCATCGTGCTCTCGGACCGCCACTCGACCGCGGACCTGGCGCCGATCCCGTCGCTGCTGCTCACCGGCGCGGTCCACCACCACCTGGTGCGGGAGAAGACCCGGACGCAGGTCGGCCTCCTCATCGAGGCCGGTGACGTCCGCGAGGTGCACCACGTCGCGCTGCTGGTCGGCTACGGCGCGGCCGCGGTCAACCCGTACCTGGCGATGGAGACGGTCGAGGACCTGGCGCGCGAGGGCTACTACGTCAAGAGCGAGCCCGAGCAGGCCGTGAAGAACCTGATCAAGGCGCTCGGCAAGGGCGTGGTCAAGGTGATGAGCAAGATCGGCGTCTCGACGGTCGCCTCCTACACCGGTGCCCAGATCTTCGAGTGCATCGGTCTCTCGCAGGCCGTGGTGGACAAGTACTTCACCGGCACCACCTCCAAGCTGGGCGGCATCGAGCTCGACACGATCGCCGAGGAGGTCGCGCTGCGGCACGCCACGGCGTACCCGCGCGGCGGCATCTCGCCGGCGCACCGCGAGCTCGAGGTCGGCGGCGAGTACCAGTGGCGCCGCGAGGGCGAGCCGCACCTGTTCAACCCGGAGACGGTCTTCCGCCTCCAGCACTCGACCCGGACCGGTCGCTACGACATCTTCAAGCAGTACACGAAGGCCGTCGACGAGCAGTCCGAGCGGCTGATGACGCTGCGCGGCCTGTTCCGGTTCCGGGACGCCGAGGAGAGCGGGCGCGGCCCGATCCCGATCGAGGAGGTGGAGCCGGTCTCGGAGATCGTGAAGCGGTTCTCCACCGGCGCGATGTCCTACGGCTCGATCAGCAAGGAGGCGCACGAGACCCTCGCCATCGCCATGAACCGGCTGGGCGCCAAGTCCAACACCGGTGAGGGCGGCGAGGACCCCGAGCGCCTCTACGACCCCGAGCGGCGCAGCTCGATCAAGCAGGTCGCCTCGGGCCGCTTCGGCGTGACCAGCGAGTACCTGACCAACGCCGACGACATCCAGATCAAGATGGCGCAGGGCGCGAAGCCCGGCGAGGGCGGTCAGCTGCCCGGCAACAAGGTCTACCCGTGGGTGGCCCGGACCCGGCACTCCACGCCGGGCGTGGGCCTGATCAGCCCGCCGCCGCACCACGACATCTACTCGATCGAGGACCTGGCGCAGCTGATCCACGACCTGAAGAACGCCAACCCGGCGGCTCGGGTCCACGTGAAGCTGGTCTCCGAGGTCGGCGTCGGCACCGTCGCCGCGGGCGTCTCCAAGGCGCACGCGGACGTGGTGCTCATCTCCGGCCACGACGGCGGCACCGGCGCCTCGCCGCTGACCTCGCTCAAGCACGCGGGCGGTCCCTGGGAGCTCGGCCTGGCCGAGACCCAGCAGACCCTGCTGCTCAACGGCCTGCGCGACCGGATCGTGGTGCAGACCGACGGCCAGCTCAAGACCGGCCGCGACGTGGTCATCGCGGCGCTGCTCGGCGCCGAGGAGTTCGGCTTCGCTACCGCGCCGCTGGTGGTCTCGGGCTGCATCATGATGCGCGTCTGCCACCTCGACACCTGCCCGGTGGGCGTGGCGACCCAGAACCCGGTGCTGCGCTCGCGCTTCTCCGGCAAGGCCGACTACGTCGTGAACTTCTTCGAGTTCATCGCCGAGGAGGTCCGCGAGCTGCTCGCCGAGCTCGGCTTCCGCAGCATCGAGGAGGCGATCGGCCAGGTCGAGACCCTGGACGTGGTCCAGGCGATCGAGCACTGGAAGGCCTCCGGGCTGGACCTGGCGCCGATCCTGCACAAGGTGGAGGTCGCGGACACCCACTTCCCGGAGCAGGACGTGCGCAACACGACCGGCCAGGAGCACGGACTGGAGAAGTCGCTCGACGTGACCCAGCTGGTGCCGCTCGCGGCGCCGGCGCTGGAGAGCGGCGAGCCCGTCCGGGCCCAGCTGGAGATCCGCAACGTCAACCGCACCGTCGGCACGATCCTCGGCCACGAGGTCACCAAGCGGTACGGCGGCGCCGGGCTCCCCGACGGCACGATCGACGTCACCTTCACCGGCTCGGCGGGTCAGTCCTTCGGCGCGTTCCTGCCCGCGGGCATCACGCTCCGGCTGGAGGGCGACGCCAACGACTACGTCGGCAAGGGCCTCTCCGGCGGCCGGATCGCCATCCGGCCGGACCGCACCGCGTCCTTCAAGGCGAACGAGCACATCATCGCCGGCAACACGATCGCCTACGGCGCGACCGCGGGTGAGATCTTCATCCGCGGCGGCGTCGGCGAGCGCTGCTGCGTGCGGAACTCGGGTGCCTCGATCGTCACCGAGGGCGTGGGCGACCACGGCTGCGAGTACATGACCGGCGGCCGGGTGGTCGTGCTGGGCAAGACCGGGCGCAACTTCGCGGCCGGCATGTCCGGCGGCGTCGCCTGGGTGCTCGACCTCAAGACGTTCCGGGTCAACCCGGAGCTGGTCGAGCTGGGCCCGGTCTCCGCGGCGCACGCCGACGAGCTCGAGGCGCTGGTGCGCCGCCACCACGAGGAGACCGGCTCCGAGGTCGCGGGCGCGCTGCTCGACGACTGGCAGGCGTCGCTCTCCCGGTTCACCGAAGTCATGCCGCGCGACTACCGGATCGTGCTCGAGGCCAAGGCGAAGGCCGAGGCCGACGGGCTCGACGAGGACGGCGTGGCCAACGCGATGATGGAGGCACTCCATGGCTGACCCCAGGGGCTTTCTGAAGGCGGGTCGCGAGGTCGCGACCCGGCGTCCGGTCGAGGAGCGGGTGCACGACTGGAACGAGGTCTACCCCGACGGCATCGGGCGCGCGCTGCTCCCGATCGTCAACCTCCAGGCCAGCCGCTGCATGGACTGCGGCATCCCGTTCTGCCACCAGGGCTGCCCGCTGGGCAACCTCATCCCGGAGTGGAACGACCTGGTCTGGCGGGACGACTGGGAGGGCGCGATGGAGCGCCTGCACGCGACCAACAACTTCCCGGAGTTCACCGGTCGCCTCTGCCCGGCGCCCTGCGAGACCGCCTGCGTGCTGGGCATCAACCAGGACCCCGTCACCATCAAGAACGTCGAGGTCTCGATCATCGACCGCGCCTGGGCCGACGGCAACGTCCGTCCCCAGCCGCCGGAGTGGCTCTCGGACAAGACCGTCGCGGTGATCGGCTCGGGCCCGGCCGGCCTGGCCGCCGCCCAGCAGCTGACCCGGGCGGGTCACACCGTCGCGCTCTACGAGCGGGCCGACAAGCCCGGCGGCCTGCTGCGCTACGGCATCCCCGAGTTCAAGATGGAGAAGCAGCACCTCGACCGCCGCATCGACCAGATGAAGCGCGAGGGCACGGTCTTCCGCTGCGGCGTCGAGGTCGGCCAGGGCAACCTGACCGCCGAGCGGCTCCGCGACCGGTACGACGCCGTCGTGCTCGCCATCGGCTCGACCGTGCCGCGGGACCTGCCGGTCCCCGGCCGCGAGCTGAACGGGATCCACCAGGCGATGGAGTTCCTCCCGCAGGCCAACCGGGTCGCGCTGGGGGAGACCGTCGAGGGCCAGATCCGCGCCGACGGCAAGCACGTCGTCATCATCGGCGGCGGCGACACCGGTGCGGACTGCCTGGGCACCTCGATCCGCCAGGGCGCGGCCTCGATCACGCAGCTGGAGATCATGCCGCAGCCGACGGACGAGCGTCCCGCGGGGCAGCCGTGGCCGACGTACCCGATGCTGTTCCGGGTCTCCTCGGCGCACGAGGAGGGTGGCGACCGGGTCTACTCGGTCTCCACCAAGGAGTTCCTGGGCGACGCGGACGGCAACGTGCGCGCGCTGCGCCTGGTCGAGGTCGCGTTCGAGGGCGGCAAGCTCGTCGAGCACGAGGGCACCGAGCGCGAGATCCCGGCCGACCTGGTGCTCTTCGCGATGGGCTTCACCGGCCCGGAGCAGCCCGGCCTGGTCGAGCAGCTCGGCGTCGAGCTGGACCCGCGCGGCAACGTCGAGCGCGACAAGGGCTACCAGTCCTCGGTGCCCGGCGTCTTCGTGGCCGGCGACGCGGGCCGCGGTCAGTCGCTGATCGTGTGGGCGATCGCCGAGGGGCGCGCCGCCGCCTCGGCGGTGGACGAGTTCCTCACCGGCTCGACCACCCTGCCGGCGCCGATCCCGCCGACCGCGCGGCCCGTCGTGGTCTGACGCGGCACCCCGCTGAGCGCGAGCCGGCAGAAACTGACCGTCAGTTTCTGCCGGCTCGTGGCGTTCCGGCGACACCCACCCAGCTGGTGGGCCCGGCACTCTGAACGATCCAACCGCGGACCGATAGGCTGATGCCCGTGCGGAGAGCCAAGATCGTGTGCACCCTCGGACCGGCCACCAACACGGAGCGCCGGATCCGCGAGCTCGTCTATGCGGGGATGGACATCGCCCGCCTCAACATGAGCCACGGCTCCCATGAGAACCATGCCGAGGCCTACCGGCTGGTCCGCGAGGCGTCGGACGCCAGCGGCCACAGCGTCGGCATCTTCGCGGACCTGCAGGGCCCCAAGATCCGGCTGGAGACGTTCGCCGACGGCCCGGCGCTGCTGCGCCGCAGCCAGCAGTGGACGATCACCACCCGCGACGTCGAGGGCGACGACAAGATCTGCGGCACCACCTACAAGGGCCTGCCCGGCGACGTGAAGCCCGGCGACCCGATCCTGATCGACGACGGCAAGATCCGCCTGCGTGTGGTCGAGGTCTCCGACACCAACGTGGTCACCGAGGTGCTGGTCGGCGGACGGGTCAGCAACCACAAGGGGATCAACCTCCCCGGGGTGCCGGTCTCGGTCCCCGCGCTCTCGGAGAAGGACACGCAGGACCTGCGCTTCGCGCTGCGCCTCGGCGTCGACTTCGTCGCGCTCAGCTTCGTGCGCAACGCCGCGGACGCCGACGACGTCCGCGAGATCATGCGCGAGGAGGGGGTGATGCTGCCGGTGATCGCGAAGATCGAGAAGCCGCAGGCCATCCACAACCTCGACGAGATCATCGACGCCTTCGACGGCTTCATGGTCGCCCGCGGCGACCTCGGCGTGGAGTGCCCGCTGGAGGAGGTCCCCTTCCTGCAGAAGCAGGTGATCGAGAAGGCGCGGCTCTACGCGAAGCCGGTGATCGTGGCGACCCAGATGCTGGAGTCGATGGTCTCCAACCCCGCGCCGACCCGCGCGGAGGCCTCCGACGTGGCCAACGCGGTGCTCGACGGCGCCGACGCGGTGATGCTGTCGGGGGAGACGAGCGTCGGCGACCACCCGATCCACGTGGTCGAGACGATGGCCCGGATCGTCTCGGCCACCGAGGCGCATGCCTTCGAGGAGAACCGGCTGGACCGGTTCGGCCGCATCGACTGGGACCCGCACACCCGCTCGGGCGTGATCACCAAGGCCGCCGAGGAGGTGGCGCACCGCGTCGACGCCAAGTACGTCGTCGCGTTCACCACCAGCGGTGACGCGGCCCGCCGGCTCTCGCGGCTGCGCAGCCGGATCCCGGTGCTGGCGTTCACGCCGCACGCGCGGGTGCGCTCGCAGCTGGCGCTGAGCTGGGGGGTGGAGACCTTCCGCACCGGCGAGGTCGAGCACACCGACGAGATGGTGCGCCAGGTCGACGAGCAGCTGCTGCGGATCGGCCGGGTCTCGGAGGGCGACCTGGTCGTCATCGTCGCCGGCAGCCCGCCGGGCATCCCCGGCTCCACCAACGCGCTGCGGATCCACCGGATGGGCGACGCGATCAACGAGGTCTCGCCGGCCTACCGCCGCGGCTGACGGGGCCGCCGACGGCCGCCGGCCGTCCGTGGGGGAGCGGTCCCGCCGCTGGGTGCCCCGGGTGAGATTCGAACTCACACTGGATGGTGTTTGAGACCACTGCCTCTGCCGTTGGGCTACCGGGGCGTTGCGCCTGCGCGCGAGGGGAACGTTAGCCGACGGCGCCGTGCGGTCCCCGATCGGGCCACGCGGGGTGACCGGGGGCACGGCTGGGCGCCGGGGACTCGCCTGCGACGCGTGCCCCGCGCCGGTTAGCCTGTCCCCGTGAGCGAAGCAGCCCCGACCTCCCCGTCCGACACCCCGGCCCGCACCGTCGTGATCGCCGAGGACGAGACCCTGATCCGGATGGACCTCGCCGAGATGCTGGGTGAGGAGGGGTACGACGTCGTCGGCCAGGCCGCGGACGGCGCGCGGGCCATCGAGCTGGCCGAGGAGCTGCGCCCGGACCTGGTCATCCTCGACGTGAAGATGCCCGTCCTCGACGGCATCGCCGCAGCCGAGGCGATCGCCGGCAAGCGGATCGCGCCGGTGGTCATGCTGACCGCCTTCTCCCAGCGCGAGCTGGTCGAGCGGGCCCGGGAGGCCGGCGCGATGTCGTACCTGGTCAAGCCGTTCACGCAGTCGGACCTGGTGCCCGCGATCGAGATGGCGGTCAGCCGGTTCGCCGAGATCGCCCAGCTGGAGCGCGAGGTCACCGACCTCAAGGAGCGCCTGGAGACCCGCAAGTCGGTCGACCGGGCGAAGGGCATCCTTCAGGAGAAGCTGTCGCTGACCGAGCCCGAGGCCTTCCGGTGGATCCAGAAGACCGCCATGGACCTGCGCATGTCGATGCGCGAGGTCGCCGACGGCGTGGTCACCCACGGCGTCCCCGGCGCCTGAGGACGCATCGCCCGGGTGTGCGGGGCACGTCACCGCTGTGACGACTTGCACTCGGCGGGCCCGATATGTAACAGATCGGTCAGGATTCGGCCCGTTCGGCCGATTGCTGCATACAGCCGGGCCGATGCCGGTGTAGTTTCCCGCGCCAGGAAACCTCCTTCCGGGGCAATGAGTGTTGCCCTCGGACCGAGCTAGGAAGCGGGATCGTCTTGAGGCGAAACAAGGTAATCGGACTGGGCGCGGCGGCACTTGCCCTCAGCCTGTCCATGACGGCGTGCGGTACCACGGAGGACAGCGACGGCGGCAGCAGCAGCGACGCCGCCTGCGACCTCAAGCTCGCCTTCTTCGGCCCGGAGACGGGCCCCGCGGCGGGTCTCGGCAAGCCGATCATCCAGGGCGCGCAGCTCGCCGTGGACCAGTACAACGAGGACGCCGACTGCGAGGTCGAGCTCACCATCAGCGACTCGCAGGGCTCGCCCGACGAGGCCCCGTCCCTGGCGACCGAGCTCGCCGGCGACGAGTCGGTCATCGGTGTCGTCGGCCCCGCGTTCTCCGGTGAGTCCGCGGCTGCCGGCCCGATCTTCGCCGAGGCGGGTCTGCCGACCATCAGCCCGTCGGCCACCAACCCGGCGCTGTCCACCAACGGCTGGGACACCTTCCACCGTGCGCTGGGCAACGACGCGACCCAGGGCCCGGCGGCCGCGAAGTACATCATGGACACCGTCCAGGCCAAGTCGACCTTCGTGATCGACGACGCCTCGGAGTACGGCGCCGGCCTGGCCGAGATCGTCTCCGACACCCTCGGTGACGCCGTCGCCGGCACCGACACCATCCAGGCCGGTCAGACCGACTTCTCGGCGACCGTGACCAAGGTCAAGTCCGCCAAGCCGGACGCGGTCTTCTTCGGTGGCTACTACGCCGAGGCGACCATCCTGGTCGGCCAGCTCCGCAACGGCGGCTACGACGGCGTCTTCGTCGTCGCCGACGGCGTGAAGGACCCGGCCTACCTGGACGCCGGCAAGGCCGCCGAGGGCACCATCATCACTTGCCCCTGCATCCCGGACACCGACCCGGCCGTGGCCGAGTTCGCGTCGGCGTACGAGGACGCGTTCGGTGAGGCTGCCGGTACCTACGCCGCCGAGGCGTACGACGCCGCGAGCATCTTCCTCGACGGCATCGGCGAGGGCATCGACAACCGCGAGGACATGCTGGCGTTCATCAACGACTACGACGAGCCCGGCATCACCAAGGAGCTCGTCTTCGACGAGACCGGTGAGCCCTCCGACGTGCACGTCTACGCCTACACGGTGGAGGACGGCGCGATCGTCGCCGACAGCGAGATCAAGTGATCCGCTGATCGGTCCAGCATGACCGGAGGCGCGGCCGGGGGCGATGTCCCCGGCCGCGTCTCCTGTCCGGAACCAAGGGCCAGGAGGCCTGGGTGAACTTCGACTTCTTCTTCAACAATCTTCCCGAGCTGACCATCACCGGGCTCGCGTTCGGTGCGATCTACGCGCTGATCGCCCTCGGCTACACGATGGTCTACGGCGTGCTGCAGCTCATCAACTTCGCGCACTCCGAGGTGTTCATGTACGGCACCTTCGCGACGTTCTGGGTGATCACGGCGTTCAACGCGGCCGACGCCAGCGGCGTCGGCCTGATCGCGATCCTGATCGCCGCGCTGGTGGCGTCCATGGCGATGTCGGCGACGATCGCGCTGATCCTGGAGCGCGTCGCCTACCGGCCGCTCATCAAGCGGAACGCGCCCCGTCTGGTGGCGCTGATCTCCGCGATCGGCGCCTCCTTCGTGCTCGCCGAGCTGATGGGCCTGCGCGACCGCGTCGCCGAGTTCTTCGGCGCCGGCGACGCTCTCGACAAGTACGTGTCGGCCGCGCGCATCAACAACAGCATCGCGGGCGCGATCGACAAGCCGCGCTTCGACCTGCTGGGGATCTCGATCTCCAGCATCGACATCATCGTGATCGTCTCCGCGGTCGCGATGATGGTGGCGCTCGACCAGTTCGTCCGCCGGTCCAAGCTCGGCCGGGGCATCCGCGCCACGGCGCAGGACCCCGAGACCGCGTCGCTGATGGGCGTCAACCCGACCCGGACCGTGCAGATGACCTTCCTCATCGGTGGTCTGATGGCAGGTGTGGCGGCGTTCCTCTACATGCTCAAGATCGACGTGACCCGGTACGACATCGGCTTCCTGCTGGGCGTCAAGGCGTTCACCGCCGCCGTGCTCGGCGGCATCGGCAACCTGCGCGGCGCGCTGCTGGGCGGCCTGGTGCTCGGCGTCGCCGAGAACTGGGGCTCGGCGCTGTTCGGCACCGAGTGGCGCGACGTGGTCGCGTTCGTGCTGCTGGTCCTGATCCTCCTCTTCCGGCCCACCGGTCTGCTGGGAGAGTCTCTCGGAAAGGCACGCGCATGAAGGCGAACTGGAGCGCACTGCCCACGCCGGTCAAGGTCGTCGTCTGGGTCCTGCTGGCCCTGCTGGCCTACGCCCTGCCGCTGCTGGAGCCGCCGCTGCTCTCGACCCCCGGGGTCGACTTCGGTGGCGTGCTGTTCACGGTCTCGATCTACGGCCTGGTCGCTCTCGGCCTGAACATCGTGGTCGGCTACGCCGGCCTGCTCGACCTCGGCTACGTGGGCTTCTACGCGATCGGCGCCTACACGGTGGCGATCCTGACGTCCTTCCACGCCAGCTGGCCGCTGCTGCTCGCGATCCCCGCGGGTGTCGTCGTGGCGATGATCTCGGGTGTGATCCTCGGGTGGCCGACGCTGCGCGTGCGCGGCGACTACCTGGCGATCGTGACCCTCGGCTTCGGTGAGATCATCCGCCTGGTCGCGGTCAACACCGAGTGGCTCGGCGCGTCGAAGGGCATCCCCGGCGTCGCCAAGCCGCCGAGCATCGGTGGCGAATCCGGCCTGTTCGAGATCCCGCACCTGTTCTGGGGCGACGGCACGGTCCTGCTCGACACGAAGGACACCACGACCTTCCTCAAGTTCGGCGTGCTGGACCAGATCCCCTACTACTGGATGGCGCTGACCGCGGTCATCCTGGTGCTCATCGCCGACATCCTGATCAAGAACAGCCGGGTCGGCCGGGCCTGGGAGGCGACCCGCGAGGACGAGGACGCGGCGGAGCTGATGGGCGTGCCGACGTTCAAGTTCAAGCTGCTCGCGTTCGCCACCGGTGCGTTCGTCGGCGGCCTGGCCGGCGGCCTCTACGCGAGCCGCCAGGGGTTCATCAACCCGCTCTCGTTCCTGCTGCTCTACTCGATCCTGTTCCTGGCGGCGGTCGTCGTCGGCGGCCAGGGCAACCGGTGGGGCGTGCTGGTCGGTGCGGTCCTGGTGGCCTACCTGCCGCAGCGGTTCCGGGAGTTCGACGACTTCCGGGTGCTGGCGTTCGGTCTGGCGCTGGTGGCCCTCGCCGCGCTGCGCCCGGAGGGCCTGCTGCCCCCCAAGCGCACGGTGCGGGCCAAGCACATGGAGCACGAGCTGGAGGACCTCGAGGAAGGTCATGATGGTTCCGGGGGAGAGGAGAACGCCCGTGTCTGAGGAGACCCCTGACTACGACATGTACGGCACCAACCCGGTGAGCTCCGCCAACCCGGCCACCGCGGACGACCCCGAGGTGCTGGACGTGCGGAACCTCACCCTGAAGTTCGGCGGCCTCACGGCCCTCGACGACGTGTCGTTCCAGATCCACAAGGGCGAGATCCTCGGCCTCATCGGCCCGAACGGCGCCGGCAAGACGACCTGCTTCAACGCGATCACGGGCGTCTACCGGCCCACCAGCGGGGACATCGTCTTCGAGGGTGAGTCCGTCGTCGGGCTGAAGAAGCACAAGGTCACCCAGAAGGGGATCGCGCGCACCTTCCAGAACATCCGGCTGTTCCCGGCGATGACGGCGCTGGAGAACGTGCTGGTCGGCACCGACGCCCAGCACAAGACCGGCATCCTGAGCGCGCTGTTCCGGCTCCCGCGCCACCGCCACGAGGAGGAGCGGGGCCACCGCCGGGCCATGGAGCTGCTGCGCTTCATGGGCATCGCCGGCAAGGCCGACGAGCTGGCCTCCAACCTCTCCTACGGTGACCAGCGGCGACTCGAGATCGCCCGCGCCATGGCGACCGAGCCGAAGCTGATCTGCCTGGACGAGCCGGCCGCCGGCTTCAACCCGGCGGAGAAGGTGCAGCTCATGGAGCTGATCCGCAAGGTCCGCGACCAGGGCTACACCGTGCTGCTCATCGAGCACGACATGAAGCTGGTCATGGGCGTCACCGACCGGATCGTGGTGCTCGAGTTCGGACGCAAGATCGCGGAGGGACGCCCCGACGAGATCCGTGACAACCCGGCGGTCATCGCCGCCTACCTGGGAGTGGACGAAGAAGATGCTTCTTGAGGTCGAGGGCCTCTGTGTCAACTACGGACACATCGAGGCGATCCGTGACATCACCTTCGGCGTGCCGGAGGGGACGGTCACCACGCTGATCGGCGCGAACGGCGCGGGCAAGACGACGACGCTGAAGACGATCTCCGGGCTGCGGAAGGTGCGGGCCGGCACGGTCAAGTTCGAGGGCAAGGACATCACGCACATCCCGCCCTACGACCGCGTCAAGCTCGGCATCGGTCAGTCGCCGGAGGGTCGGCGGTGCTTCGTCGGCATGACGGTCCGCGAGAACCTGGACATGGGCGCCTACCACCGGAGCGACCGCAAGTCGGCCGCCTACCGGGAGGACATGGACCGGGTGCTGTCGCTCTTCCCGCGGTTGGAGGAGCGGATCGACCAGATCGCGGGCACGATGTCCGGCGGCGAGCAGCAGATGCTCGCCATCGGCCGGGCGCTGATGGCGCGGCCGCGCCTGCTCCTGCTGGACGAGCCGTCGATGGGCCTGGCCCCCAAGCTCATCCAGCAGATCTTCAACATCGTCACGGAGATCAACGAGCAGGGCACCACCGTGCTCCTCGTGGAGCAGAACGCCGCCCAGGCGCTCAAGCGCTCCCACGAGGCGCACATCCTGGAGACGGGCGAGATCATCCGCTCCGGCTCCGGTGCGGCCCTGGCCGGCGACGACGCCGTGAAGGCCGCCTACCTCGGTGGCGACCTGTAGGACGTCGCCGCCGCTGAGCAGGTGCTCTGAGCACCAGCAGGGCCCCGGACGGAGAACCTTCCGTCCGGGGCCCTGTTGCTTCCCCGAGCCGGCACGAACTGACGCGCGAGTCGGCACAAACTGACGGGCGAGCCGGCACAAACCAACAGCCCGGCGGCCACGATCGTGGCCGCCGGGCTGTCAGTCTGTGCCGGCTCGCGGAGTGGTCAGAGCACCTTGGAGAGGAACGCCTGCGTGCGCTCGTGCTGGGGGTCGCTGAGGACCTCCTCGGGCACGCCCTCCTCGACGACGACGCCGCCGTCCATGAAGACCAGCTTGTCGCCGACCTCGCGGGCGAAGCCCATCTCGTGGGTGACGACCATCATCGTCATGCCCTCGCTGGCGAGGTCCTTCATGACGCCGAGCACGTCGCCGACGAGCTCGGGGTCCAGCGCGCTGGTCGGCTCGTCGAACAGCATCATGTCCGGCTCCATCGACAGCGCCCGTGCGATCGCGACGCGCTGCTGCTGGCCACCCGAGAGGTGCGCCGGGAAGGCGTCCTCCTTGTGGTCCAGCCCCACCTTGGCGAGGTTGCGGCGGGCGATCTCGACCGCCTCCGCCTTGCCGCGGCCGTGGACCGAGCGCTGGGCCAGCGTCAGGTTCTTCATCACCGACAGGTGCGGGAAGAGGTTGAACTGCTGGAACACCATGCCGATCCGGGAGCGGACCTCGTCGAGGTCGACCTCGGGGTCGCAGATGTCGATCCCCTCGATCAGGATCTCGCCCGACGTCGGCTCCTCGAGGCGGTTGACGCAGCGCAGCAGGGTCGACTTGCCCGACCCCGAGGGGCCGATCACGCAGACCACCTGGCCGGGGTCGACGTGGAAGTCGATGCCCGTGAGCACCTCGTTCTCGCCGAAGGACTTGTGCAGGCCGCGGACGTCGATCGCGGGGACGGACCCCGCCTCGGGTGCCTGCCTGGCGGGCATCGCGGTCATCGGGTCGCCTTCCTCTGCCGGCGCTCCTGCCACGCCACGAGCTGGGTCAACGGGATGGTGATCACCAGGTAGATCAGCGCGGCCTGGACCAGGGCGGTCGCCGTGCCGGCCGACGGCCCGGACGCCAGGAAGTCCCGCGCCACGGTGGTGAGCTCCCGCTCGTCGAACGAGGCCCCGATCACCGAGAGCAGCGCCGTGTCCTTGATCAGCAGCACGAACTCGTTGGTGAGCGGCGGGATCACGATCCGGAACGCCTGCGGGAGGATCACCTTGAACATCGTCGCGGTGGGCTTCATCCCGAGCGACCGGGCCGCCTCCATCTGGCCCTTCGGCACGGCCTGGATGCCGGCGCGCAGGGTCTCGGCCATGTAGGCGCTGCCGACCATGATCAGCGCGATCAGGCCGGCGCCGACGAGCCCGCCCGGCGGCTGCCAGTTGAACGCGATCGGCACGCCCAGGCCCATGAAGATGATGACGATCAGGGCCGGGAGTCCTCGGAAGAACTCCACGTACCCGGTCGCCAGCCACCGCATGGTCGCGATCGGGGACAACCGCATCAGCGCCAGGACCAGCGCGAACGCCAGACCACCGGCGAACGCGATGGCCGTGTACTGGACGGTGTTGACGGCACCGATGGTGATCAGGTCACCCCAGTTGCCACCGTCCAGCGCGACGCCGCCGGAGTTCCAGAAGTTCTCGTGGATGTTCTCCCAGTTGGCCGCCAGCGCGATCAGCGCGATCACGGCGACGACGGCAGCGTTGAGTCCCCAGCGCCAGGCCCGAGCCCGGGTGGTCCGCTTCATGGCGTCAGTTCACCGCGAAGTACGTGTTGTAGATCTCGTCGTAGGTGCCGTCGCCGCGCATGTCGTCGAGCGCGCCGTCGACGTCGTCGACGAGGCCGGTGTTGCCCTTCTTCATGGCCAGGCCGTACTGCTCGTCGGTCGCGTAGGTCTCGACGACCTCGTAGTCACCGTTCTTGGTGTGGTCGAGGTTGACCGGGAGGTCCTGGAGCAGCGCCTCGACCTGGCCGGCCTTGATCGCCTGGAACATCTCGGCGTCGCTGGGGAAGGAGACGATGTCGGCGCCGGAGGCGTTCTCCTCGGCGTACGCCTTGCCGGTGGTGCCCTGCTGGACGCCGAGCTTGACGCCGTCGAGGTCGCCGATCGCGGCGATGTCGCTGCCGGAGGGGACGAGCAGGGACTGCTCGGAGTCGTAGTAGCCCTCGGAGAAGTCGATGTTCTCCTTGCGGTCGTCGGTGATGGTCATCGCCGAGGCGGCCATGTCGCACTGGCCGGCGTTGAGGGCGGTGCCGCTCTGGAGGGCGTCGAAGGAGGAGTCCTGCACGACGAGCTCGAGCTCGAGGCGCGAGGCGATCTCGGTGACGATGTCGATGTCGAACCCGGTGAACCCGGTCGGGGTCGACTCGTCGAAGTCCTCGAACGGCGGGTAGGGCACGTCGGAGCAGACGGTCAGCGTGCCGTCCTTGATGAGCTCGGCGCCGGACTCGGTGGTGCCACCGTCATCGGAGCCGCACGCGCCCAGGGCGAGAGCGGCGAGGGTGGTCAGGGTCAGAGCGGCGATACGCGGCTTGTGCATGGCACGGCAGACTAGGGCGGCGCGGCGCCGGGCGGGAGCGGAGGCCGATGACCGGTGCACGATCGTGACCTAATCGTCACCGCCGGTCCCTCAGACAGGGGACGGGGATGCGCCGCGGCCCGGCCGACCGGGTTGGTCGACCGGGCCGCGAGGATCACCCGGGTGGCGCGGGGGCTCAGCGCCTCATGTTCTTGAACAGCCACGGGATCGTCTGCATCCCGAACAGGTCCGTGGCCCACCCGTAGGGGTTGGTGAGCAGCCGGACCACCGAGCAGTCGGTCGGGTCGTAGGTGACGTCGACCCCCTGGGCGGCGTACCACCGCACCAGGTCGCGGGAGTCCTCCGCGGGGATGAGCTGCATCGGGGAGTTGTCCTCCTCGCAGGACGCGACCAGGACCTTCGACGAGGGCGTCCCGGTCTCCGGCTGGCCGAGCAGGCTGTCGTGGAACGCCTCCTGGAACTCGGGCCGGTCGGCAGGGCTGATCCGGTCCTTGAACAGCGACTTCAACGGCACGAACGGCAGCAGGAAGTAGGCCGGGGACTGGCAGACGTTCCGGTAGACCTTCGCCAGCGTGCGGCCGACCAGGTTGAAGCGCTGGTCGATCTCCCACTCCGGGTACCACTCGGCCAGGCCGAGCAGGGTCGCGAACGCGAAGCCGGAGCCGAGCGTGCCGTCGGCGTACTCGAAGAAGGTCTTCATGTCGACGACCATGCCCTCGAGCACGGTCGCCCGGATGTCGAGCTCGGGGGTGTACTTCGGGCCGAGCTCGGCGGCGAACCCGGCGCCCACGGCGCCGCCCGCGACCGCGAACAGGCCGATCCGCGGGTTCTTCCTGAGGCGCAGGTCGTCGGTCCTGTCCTGCTTCGACAGGGCCAGCGCGGCGCGCAGGCCGTCCAGCATCGCCGAGCCGGCGAACTTGCCCGCGAAGACCCCGTGGGTCTCCTCCGAGCCGTTGTTGCCGACGTCGCTGATCATCACCGCGGCGCCGCGGTCGAAGAACATCGACAGCGGCCCCAGGGCCGACCAGGTGGCGGCGTCCATCGGCTTCGAGCCGGTCAGCGTCCCGCTGGGGTGGCAGTTCGGGCCGAGGGAGTCGTTGGCCATCTGGTAGCCGATCAGCTTGCGGCGGCGGTCCTTGCGGCCGTCGTCGGGGACCATCAGGATCCCCGTGCTGATCACGTTCGGGCGCACGCCGTCGGCGCCCTCGCGCTCGCCCTGGGTGGTGTACATGACCTTCCAGGCCCGGATGTTGCCCGGCTGGACGCCGAGGAACATCACGTCGACCTTCTTGGACTTGAGCAGCGTGCCGTGCTCGGCGCTCACGTCGACGCCGGTCTCGTCGTAGAACGGGTCGCTGTTCGTGAGCGCCTCGAAGTTGGCGCTGGGGCTGCCGAGCGTGCCCGAGAGCAGCGAGCCGACGGCGAACGCGTTGACGACGTCGTCGACCCCCGGGGTGACCGAGACCGTGTCGTCGTCCGCGGCGGTCGCCGGGGCGATCGCCGTGGAGCCGAGCAGGCCGGCGATCGCGATGGCCGCGGTCGCCGCGAGCGTGGTGCGGAGCTTCCCCATCAGTCGACCACCTTCACGTCGAGGGTCCGGATCATCGAGAGCAGGATCTTGGGCAGGTTGAGGAGCGGGCGGCCCGACTCGAGCTGGTAGTCGTAGGGCCGGACGAGGATCTCCTCGAGCGCCTCCCAGTCGTTGATCACCATGTCGGCGTACTTGGGCAGGAGCTGTGCCTCGATCCACGACCAGCGCTCGTCGAACACCGACCAGTTCCAGTCCGGCAGCGGCAGGGTGACCACGACGGTCCTGCCGTCGGCGCGCTTCTTCTCCACGACCACCGGGTTCGCCTCGCGCGGCGGCAGGACGCCGGCGATCGACGGGTGCGCGATGATCGTCATCAGGTAGGTCAGCCCCTCGCCGATGTCGCCCTTGTAGGCGCGGGCCCCGTCCCACTGGGTGTTGATCACGTCGTACTGCTCGCGGCGCAGGAGCTCCTTGTTCGCCGCGGCGATCGGACCGGCCTCCGCGGCGGAGATCCCGTCCCAGCCCGTCGCGATGACCCGCCAGGTGTCCAGCATGTCGTGGACCCCGTTGCCGTCCTCGTCCTCGTCGGTGCCCGTGCCGGCGAAGGTGTCGACGTCGTCGTAGAGGCCGGCGTCGATCATCTCCTCCACCGACGTCAGCGTGCCGCCGTCCGCGACGTACGCCGTGTGCAGCGGCATCAGGTCGCCGAAGATGTTCTTCTGCATGATCAGGACCTGGGAGAGGAACCACCGGAAGTCGGCCGGCCTGATCGTCTTGAATCCGTTGACGACGGCGGGAAGACCCTCGGGCAGCTGGTCGACGGCGTCCTGGCCGGCGGCCGCGGCCACCTTCTTGACCAGGCGGTTGACCAGCGTCGAGAGGCGGGACCAGTCGAGCAGGTTGGTGGCGAGCTCGAAGTCCTCCAGGCCGCCGCCGAAGTCCGCGCCGACCTGGCCGGCCATGCCGGCCCACTGCAGCTCGCGGTGCTCGAGCTGGAAGTCCTCGTAGTACCGGTAGGACTTGACCAGGTTGCTGCGGTTGGCCCGGACGGTGGTGTGCGGGTTCCACCTGGCCAGCTTGATGCCGGCGGCCTCGGTGGAGCGGGCCAGCCAGTACTGGTAGAGCAGCGCCGCGTAGCGGGTCGGGGCGATGCCCGCGGCGCGGACCTCGTCGAGCAGGGGGCCGAGCGTCGCCGAGTCGGTGGGCAGGGCCGGGTTGACCCCGCCGGTCCCGACCGAGGCGTCGCGGTTCGTCAGCGGGAGGTCCAGCGCGGCATCGGCGGCGCTGGACAGGCCCGAGGAGCTGACCGGCTCCGGCGTGGGCGTCGGGGTCGGGGTCGTCGGGGCGGACGGGAACCACGGGACGGACGGGAAGGTCCAGTCGATCGGGCCCGGCCAGGCGGTGGCTGGGGCGGGTACCAGGACGCTGAGCATCCCGGTCGTCAGGGCGGCGGCGAGGCCGACGGCCATCCGGTGTCGCATCTGTCCACGTCCTTCGTGTTGCGGTGGAGTGAAGGGGGCTACCAGCGCCAACGAGCGTCGCGGTGGTGTCGGTATCCCCGAATTGAGTGATCGTTCGGTTCTCGGTTGTCGGAGTCGCCGGGCTGCCGGCGGCGGCGCGCGGCGGGTCTGTCAGCGGCGCATCCGCTCGAAGAGCCAGGGGATGGTCTGCATCCCGAACAGGTCGGTGCCCCAGCCGTAGAGGTCGGTGACGAAGCGCTCCATGGAGCAGTCCGTCGGCGCGTAGGTCACCCGGGCGCCGGCCCGCCGGTATCGGCGGGCGAGGTCCCGGGCGTCCTTCGCGGGGACCAGCGACATGGGGGAGTCGTCCTTGGCGCACGAGGAGATCAGGATCCGGTTGCGCCGCTGGGGCGGCGACGCCGCCTTCCTCGGGTTCTTCCCCGGTCGGCCGAGCAGCGCCTCGTCGAAGGCACGGGCGAAGAGCGAGTTGTCGGCCGGCGCCACGCCGTCCTTGAACAGCAGGCTCAGCGGCACCAGCGGGAGGGTGAAGTACGCCGGCGTCTGGCACTGCGTCCGCCACACCTTCGCGATCGTGCGGCCGACGAGGTTGAGCCGGGAGTCGAGGTCCCACTCGGGGTACCACTTCTCCAGGCCGAGGAGCGTCGCGAACCCGAACCCGGAGCCGATGGTCCCGTCGGAGGTCCGCAGGAAGTTCTCCATGTCGACGACCATCCCCTCCAGCACGGTCGCCCTGATGTTCAGCCGCGGGGCGTAGGTCCGGGCCATCTCGGCGGCGAAGCCGGCGCCGACGCCTCCGCCGGCGATGCCGAAGCTCCCGATCGGCGCCTTCCGGTCGAGCGGGTCCGACCTGAGTCCGCGCTTCTTGGTGCCCAGCCGCATCGCGGCGCGCACCCCGTCCAGCAGCGCGGCGCCGGCGAACCGGCCGCCGAACACGCCGTGCGGCGCCGGGTCGCCGTCGTTGCCAACGTCGCTGATCATCACCGCGGCACCGGCGTCGAACATCTGGGCCAGCGGGCCCAGCGCCGACCAGAGCGAGCCGTCGAGCGGGTCGCCGCCGGTCCACTGGGTGCTCGGGTGGCAGTAGGGGCCGACCGAGTCGTTGGCCTCCTGGTAGGCGATCACCGGGCGGGACGCGTTCGACCTGCCGTCCTGGGGGATCATCAGGATGCCCGTGCTGATCTCGCCCTTCTCACCGTGCTGGCCGGTGGTGGTGTACATCAGCTTCCAGGCCTCGAGGTTCGCCGGCTTGATCCCGAGGAACATCACGTCGACCGGCTTGAACTTCAGCAGCTTCCCCGGCCTCTCCCGGCCGGTGAGCCGCGGTTCGTCGTAGAACGGGTCGTCGGGCAGCAGGGCGCTGAAGATCTCGTCGGGGGAGCCGGCGCTGGCGCCGGACAGCGCGCCCACGACGTAGCCGTTGAAGATGTCGTCGAGCTCGGGGCGGACCGCGGGGTCGTCGTCACCGGCGACCGCCGATGTCGGCGTCAGCGCACCGAGCACCGACGCGACGAGGACCGTCGCGAGGCACAGCGCAAGGCGTCGCCGCATGGTCACCCCTCCCTTGGGACCGCGCCCGTCTGCCGGGCGTGTGTCTCCAACGAGGGAGTCGGGAAGAAGTTAGAACCGGTTTCGGATTCTTTACTTTGTGACCCACGCAACATGCGCAAGGGTGGGGTTGCGCGCGGCGCGTGAGGTGTTTGTCACATACCTGTCATGGCGGTGCTACGCCGGTCCGATGGAATCCGTGACGGGGTCGGTGCCGGGCTAGTCTGGTTCCTCGGGGACACGTCAGCATTCGTCGACAACTGGTAGGCATGGGGAGGTTGGACGCTGGTGGGTCGCACCCTGATCACGACGCGCACTGCCCGACGCGAGGACGCCTCGGTCCTCGCCGAGCTCTGGACCGACGTGCTGAGACGGGCCGACCGGTCCGAGCAGGCCGCGGACCTCGAGCTCGTGATCAAGCAGGCCGCGTCCTCTCCGGAGCAGCGGTTCGTCGTCGTCGACTACGACGGCCAGCCGGCCGGCGCCGTACTGCTCCGCCTGACGACGCTGTCGCCGATCAACCTGGAGCCCTGCATCCAGGCGATCCAGCCGCGCGTGCTGCCCGAGTACCGCCGCCACGGCGTCGGTCGCGCGCTGATGGAGGCCGCGACCTGCTTCGCCGAGGAGGAGGGCGTCGTCGTCGTCTCCACGGTGGTGCCCTCGGCCACCCGGGAGGGCAACCGGTTCATGGCGCGCCTCGGGCTCACCCAGGCGGCGTCGTGGCGGGTGGCCCCGACCTCGCTCCTGCGCTCCCGGCTCTCGCCGCAGCAGCCCTCCGTCAGCGCCGCCGGGCGCAGCCGGCTCATCGCCGCGCGCCGCTCCGCGCGCCGGCTCCGGGCCATCGACGAGGTGCCGGACCTGGACCTGCCCGTGGCCCCGGACCTCGGCGAGGAGCCGCTGGCCGGGGAGGGCTGACGCGCCCCGTCAGGGCTTGGGGATCAGCGCGCAGGTGATCCGGGACGTGCAGATCCGCTTGCCGGCCTCGTTGGTGATCACGACCTCGTAGCACGCGCTGGTGCGGCCCAGGTGAACCGCCGTGGCGACCGCGGTGACCGTGCCGCTGGTCGCGGAGCGGTGGTGGGTGGCGTTGATGTCGACGCCCACCGGGATCCGGTCCGGGTGGGCGTGCACGCCCGCACCCAGCGACCCGAGCGACTCGGCCAGCACCACCGACGCGCCGCCGTGCAGCAGGCCGTAGGGCTGGGTGTTCCCCTCGACCGGCATCGTGCCGACCACGCGCTCAGCCGAGATCTCCAGCAGCTCGATGCCGAGCTTCTCGTTGAGGGCGCCGTGCGGCCCGTCGGGCATGGCGGCGAGGATCTCGTCGACGTCGGTGGTGCGCTCAGTCATGCGCGCCAACCTAGTGGTCGGGGCGTCGGCGCCCGCAGATAGGCTCGGCTGGTGACCGAGACGACCCTGGCCGACACCGCGCCCGCTCGCCCCCGGCTGCTCCTCCTGGACGGTCACTCACTGGCCTATCGCGCCTTCTTCGCGCTGCCGGTCGAGAACTTCTCCACCTCCACCGGGCAGCACACCAACGCCGTCTACGGCTTCACCTCGATGCTCATCAACGTGCTGCGCGACGAGCAGCCCACGCACGTCGGCGTCGCCTTCGACGTCTCCCGGGCGACGTTCCGCTCCGAGGAGTACGGGGAGTACAAGGCGAACCGGAGCAAGTCGCCGGGTGAGTTCAGCGGTCAGCTGCCGCTGATCGAGGACGTCCTCGACGCGCTGCGCATCCCGTACCTGAAGAAGGCCGGCTTCGAGGCCGACGACATCATCGCCACCCTGGTCACCCAGGCGCTCGCGAACGACCCGGAGATGGAGGTGCTGATCCTCACCGGCGACCGCGACTCCCTCCAGCTGGTCACCGAGCGCTCCACCGTGCTCTACCCGATGCGCGGCGTCTCCGACCTGGCCCGGATGACCCCCGAGGCGGTCGAGGGGAAGTACGGCGTGCCGCCGGCGCGCTACCCCGAGCTGGCCGCCATCGTCGGCGAGTCCTCCGACAACCTGCCCGGCGTGCCCGGGGTCGGGCCCGGCTTCGCCGCCCGGTGGATCAACCAGTACGACGGCCTCGACAACGTCATCGCCAACGCGGACAAGATCACCGGCAAGAAGGGCGAGGCGTTCCGCGAGCACCTCGGCGACGTGATGCGCAACCGACGCCTCAACGCGCTCATCCGCGACCTCGACCTCGAGCTGACCCCGTCCGACCTGCTGGTCCGCCCCTGGGACCGGCAGGAGGTGCACACCCTCTTCGACAGCCTCGAGTTCCGGGTGCTCCGCGACCGGCTCTTCGAGAGCCTCACCTCCGAGGAGGATGTCGCCGAGGGCGGCTTCGAGCTCGAGACCGCGGTGCTCGGCGAGGGCGAGGTCGCCGACTGGCTGGCCGGCGCGGGCACCGACCGGGTGGGCGTGCACGTGCGCGGCACCTGGGGCTCGGGCACCGGGCGGGTCGACGGGCTCGCGCTGGCGCTCGGCGACGGCCGGGCCGCCTACGTCGACGCCGCCGGGCTCTCGCCGGCCGACGACTCCGCCCTCGGCGCCTGGCTCGCCGACGCCGACCGGCCCAAGGTGCTGCACGACGCGAAGGGTCCGATCCTGGCCCTGGCCGCCCACGGGTGGGACCTGCGCGGCCTCGCCAGCGACACCGCGCTGGCGGCGTACCTGGTCCGTCCGGACCAGCGCTCCTACGACCTGGCCGACCTGACGGTGCGCTACCTCAAGCGCGAGCTCAAGGCCGAGGACGAGGGCGACCAGGGCTCGCTGTTCGGCGACGACGACCCGGCCGGGGACGGTGTCGCCGCCACCGCAGCGCTCTACGCCCGGGCGGTGCTCGACCTCGCCGAGGCGCTCGACACCGCGGTCGGCGAGCACGGCGGCAGCGCCCTGCTCGCCGACGTCGAGCTGCCGCTGCTCTCGCTGCTGGTCGGGCTCGAGAAGACCGGCATCGCGGTCGACCTCGACCACCTCACCGCGCTCGAGGCTCACTTCGCCGAGGAGGTGCGCAACGCCGCCGAGGAGGCGTACGCGGTGATCGGCAAGGAGATCAACCTCGGCTCGCCCAAGCAGCTGCAGGTGGTGCTCTTCGACGAGCTCGGCATGCCCAAGACCAAGCGCACGAAGACCGGCTACACCACCGACGCCGACGCGCTCCAGGGCCTCTTCGCCAAGACCGAGCACCCGTTCCTGCTGCACCTGCTGCGCCACCGCGACGTCTCCCGGCTCCGGCAGACGATCGAGGGGCTGCTCAAGACCGTCGCCCCCGACGGACGCATCCACACCACCTTCAACCAGACCATCGCCGCCACCGGCCGGCTGTCCAGCACCGACCCCAACCTGCAGAACATCCCGGTGCGCACCGAGGAGGGCCGCCGGATCCGCGAGGGGTTCGTCGTCGGCGAGGGCTGGGACTGCCTGCTGACCGCCGACTACAGCCAGATCGAGATGCGGATCATGGCGCACCTGTCCGAGGACGAGCTGCTGATCGAGGCGTTCCGCTCCGGGCGCGACTTCCACTCCACCACCGCGTCGCGCGTCTTCGGCGTCGCCGAGGACGAGGTCTCGCCCGAGCAGCGGGCCAAGATCAAGGCGATGAACTACGGCCTCGCCTACGGGCTGTCCGCCTTCGGCCTCTCCCAGCAGCTCGCCATCCCCACCGGCGAGGCGGCCGCGCTGATGGAGGAGTACTTCGAGACCTTCGGCGGCATCCGCGACTACCTCGCCGGCGTCGTCGACGAGGCCCGCCGCACCGGCTTCACCGAGACGATCATGGGCCGTCGGCGCTACCTCCCCGACCTGACCAGCGACAACCGCCAGCGGCGCGAGATGGCCGAGCGGATGGCGCTCAACGCCCCCATCCAGGGGTCGGCCGCGGACCTGATCAAGGTCGCGATGCTGCGCACCCAGGCCCGGCTCGAGGCCGACGGCCTCACCTCGCGGATGCTGCTCCAGGTGCACGACGAGCTCGTGTTCGAGGTCGCCCCCGGCGAGCGGGAGCGGCTGGAGGAGCTGGTGCGCGCCGAGATGGGCGGCGCCGCCGACCTCGCCGTGCCGCTCGACGTCTCCGTCGGGACCGGGCGCAGCTGGCACGAGGCGGCGCACTAGCCGGGATGGCGCGAGCGCGTCTCCGCTTCGCTGCGCCGCGCTGCCGCGCGCGCAGTTGGCCGCCGCTGGGGTAGGGGTTCGCTGGCGGCCTGCGGCGGCTGCGCGCGGAGAAGCCTCCCTCGTGCGCTCCGGTCGCTTCGCTCCCTGCGCGCCCTCGGTCGGCGTTCTCCGCGACGACAGCCGTCATTTCGGTGGGTCCGTGGGGCGTGGCCGGGCTCGCGTGGGGCCCCGGCTCGCGTGGGGGTCGTGTGCCTGAGGCATCGGTATGGCGGGTGCTCGGGCACACGACCCGCGCCAGCCGCGGCGCCGCCCAGCCTCGTGTGCCCCAGGCCCCGGTAGGACGGGTCCTCAGGCACACGACCCCGCTCCAGGCGCCGGCGACCCCGCGTCAGGCGCCGGCGCGCTCGACGTCCGGGCGGCGGTGGCGCACCATCTGCAGCGCCAGCAGCAGCGCGACGACGGCGGCGTCGACGGCGGCGACGGTGAGGGCCAGGCCGGAGAACGAGGTGGCCATCCGGCCCAGGACGACCAGCAGGACCACGCCGCCGGCGACCACGTACTTCGTCGCCGCGCCGCGCTTGGCCAGCCCGGCGTAGACGAGGAGCTGGAGGACCGACAGCAGTGCGCCGAGGAGGGCGAACAGCCAGAGCCAGTCGGTGACCTCGGCGTACTCCTGGCCTCCGACGAAGACCACCGCGATGTCGCTGAGCAGGTAGGTGGCGGCCACGGACAGCGCGCCGATCCCGCCGAGGAAGGCGAGGCCGCGCGCCACGGCGGCGCGGCTCTCGTCGGCGGTGGACATCGACGGGAACAGGATGACGACCGCGAACTGCGGCAGGAACAGGACCGCCTTGGCCACGATCAGGCCGCCGGCGTACAGGCCGGCCTGGTGGCTGTCGAGCGCGCTGCGGGCCACGACGACGTCGAGGTTGGACAGGGCGATGAAGGCCAGCAGCGCCAGTGAGCTGCCGAAGGTCTCCCGGCGCACGTCGCGCAGCAGCGCCGGGGTGCGGGGGCCCGGGTGTGGCTCGGGCCGTTCGCGCAGCGCCCACGCGCCGATCAGCACGGGCAGCCAGGACGCGATCAGCACGCCCAGCATCGCGCTGGTCTCGGTCCGCCACAGCAGCAGGAACCCGCCGCCGAACAGCACCCGCGGCACGCCGACGGCGAGGTAGAGCAGGCTCAGCGGGAACCAGCGCCGCTCGCCCTGGAGCACGCCGGCCTGGCCGCCCATCACCGTCACCGGGACCACGCACAGCGCGAGCAGGACGGCCGGGAGCACGCCGTCGAGGTGCAGCAGGTCGGCGACCAGCGGGGCGGCGGCGAGCGCCACCAGGCCGAGCACGCCCGCCCCGACCCAGGTGGTGCGGAGCACCGTCTGCTCGATCGCGCCGACCTGGTCGGGCTCCGCGGAGATCCGTCGCGCGGCGGTGGCCTGGAGGCCGAGCTGGAGCACGGAGAGCACCATCAGCAGCGCCATCATGCTGGCCAGCGCGCCGTAGCTGCTGGGACCGAGCAGGCGCGCGGAGACCATCTGGAACGCGTAGGTCCCGACGTTCATCACGGCCATCGCGACCGCGATCCCCGCGCTGCTGTGCAGAACGCGTGCCCAACGGTGGCGCCGGGTGGACGCGGCGGGCTCGGTGGTGCTCGTCACGGTGTCGAGCGTAGGCCGAACCGGTGCGGCTCCGTTGGCGAGCCCCCTTTACAGTGACCTGCGCTGCTCGCTGTGACCCGTGTCGCACGCGGCTGAGGGGAGGAGGCCCGATGGAGGAGGGCGCGGACCGCACGGCGGGGACCGACCGGCGCTGCACCGTCCTGCTGGTGACCGTGTACGTGTCGCTGGCGATCCTGGTCTTCACCGAGAAGTTCGGGCTGGCGACGACCGACACCCGGCTGGAGCTGGTCGAGGACCCGCGGTCGTTCCTGCGCAGCACCTTCACCCTCTGGAGCCCGGACGCCTCGCTCGGCGAGCTGCAGAACCAGGCCTACGGCTACCTGTTCCCGCAGGGCAGCTTCTTCGTGCTGCTGGACGCGCTCACCGTGCCCGGGTGGGTGGCGGAGCGGCTCTGGTCGTTCCTGGTGCTGCTGATCGCCTGCGAGGGCCTGCGCCGCGTCGCCCGCGCGATGGCGCTGGGGCCGTGGGCCGCGGCCCTCGCCGGGCTCGCCTACGGCCTGACGCCCCGCCACGTCGCCGAGCTGGGGGTCCGCAGCGCGGAGATCCTCCCCGGCGCCGTGCTGCCCTGGGCGCTGCTGCCGATCCTGCACTCGATGAACGGCCGGAGGCGCCCCCGGGACGCCGCCCTGCTGTCGGCCGTCGCCTTCGCCTGCGGCGGCGGCGTGAACGGCACCGCCACGGCCGCGCCCGCGGCGCTGCTCGCCGTGTTCGTGGTGTGGGGCGTCGTACGGCGTCACCTGAGCCCCCGCTTCGCCGTCGGTTGGTTCGCGCTGATCGGCGCCGTCAGCGCGTGGTGGCTCCTCTCCCTGGTCCGGCTCGGCGCCTTCAGCCCGCCGTTCTACGACTTCGTCGAGGACGCCCGGACCACCACCGGGACGTCCGGGTTCTCCGCGGTGCTGCGCGGTGCCAGCAACTGGGTCTCCTACCTCGCGGTCGGCGGTCGGCCGTGGTGGCCGGCGGGCTACGAGCTGTCGTTCGACTCGTGGCTGGTGCTCGGCTCCGGGCTCGTCGCGGCGCTCGGGTTCGTCGGCCTGCTGCGGTTCCGGGGCCGGTTCCGGGCCCCGCTGCTGATCGCCGCGGGCCTGGGCCTCGCGCTCCAGGTCGCCGCGCACACGGGGCCGTTCGACGGTCCGTTCGCCGGGGTGCTGCAGGACCTGCTCGACGGCCCGCTGGCGCCGCTGCGCAACGTGCCGAAGGTCGACCCGGTGCTGCGGGTACCGCTCGCGCTGGGCCTCGGCGCCTTCGCCGAGGACGCGGTGCGGGTGCTGCGGACCGGCGTGGCCGGCCGCCGCGGGCTGCTCCGTCGGCTCGGCGCCCTGGGCATGGTGGGTGCCCTCCTCCTCGGGCTGGTCGCGATGGCGTTCCCGGTGCTGTCCGCGAACACCCGCACCCCGGGGTGGAAGGAGATGCCCGCCTACTGGACCCAGGCCGCCGACTACGTCGCCCGGCGCAGCGAGGGGGCGACCTGGGTGGTCCCCGGGTCCGGCTTCGGCATCGAGACCTGGGGCTGGACGATGGAGGAGCCGATGCAGGTGCTCGGCCACGCCTCGTGGGTCAGTCGCACCCAGGTCCCGCTGACCCCGGCGACGACGCTGCGGGCGCTGTCCCAGCTGGAGAGCTACCTCGAGACCGGAGCGGGCTCCGCCTACCTCGCCGACATGCTGGCGCGCCTGGGCATCGACACGATCCTGGTCCGCCACGACCTCGACCGAGCGGTGTCCGAGACGACCAGCGACTCGCTGGTGGCGGTCGCGCTGGCGCGCTCCCCGGGGATCCGTCGGCTGCGGACGTTCGGCCGGGTCGACTTCGGGCCGGCGATCGAGGTCTACGCGGTCGCCAGCCCCCTCGGCGAGGAGCACCGCGACCCGGACGGTTACCAGGTGCGGGACCTGGCGGACGCCGTGACGGTCGCCTCCTCGGTCGAGGACGGGTTCCTCGCCGTGGGGGAGGGGCTGGTCGGGCCGGCCCAGCCGATGCTGGTCGCCGGCACCGAGGGCTGGTCGGAGCCGGCCGACGTGGTCGGCGACGGCTACCGCCGCCGCGAGCGCGCGTTCGGTCGGATCCACGACGCCGAGAGCGCGGTGATGGCCGAGGACGAGCCCTACCATGCCGGCCGGGTCGTCCCCGACTACCCGGCGTCGGATGGGGCGCGGCCGGTGCTGGCGGCGTACGACGGCATCGCCGGCGTGACCGCCTCCAGCTCCCGCGCCTGGGCGAACGTGCTCGGCCCGGTGCACCCCGAGGAGGCGCCGTGGTCGGCGCTGGACGGCGACGACGCGAGCCACTGGCGGCCGGCCCCCTTCCAGGACACGGTCGGGCAGTGGTGGGAGGTGCGCCTCGACGCGCCGCGGCCGATCGGGGCGATCGAGCTCGTCGAGCCGGTCAGCGCGCTCGACCTCGACCGCGTGACGCGGTGGCGGGTGAGCGCCGGCGGCGTCACCCGCACGGTCGAGCCGGACCAGTTCACGGGCCGGGCGCGCGTCAACCTCGGCGGAGTGGTGGCCGACGCCGTGCGGGTGGAGGTGGCCGGCGCGCCCGCCCGCCGGGCCGCCGTCGGCCTCGCCGAGGTGCGGATCTCGGGGCTCGTCCCGACCCGCACCCTGCGGCTGCCGGAGGTCCCGACCACCACCGCCCCGGACTTCATCTTCGGCGCCCGCCAGGAGACGCGCAGCTGCGTGACCACGCTGCTGGGGCCGGACTGCGCGCTCGACCGCCGGCGGGCCTCGGAGGAGGCGAGCGGGATCGACCGCACGTTCACGGTCGCCTACGGCGGACGGTGGCGGATACGCGGACTGGCGGTGGCCCGCAGCGGCTTCGCCGCGCCGGAGCTCCTCGACCCGGGCGTCGGGGCGACGGTCACCGGGTCGTCGTGGCTCGGCCAGGACCCGACGGTGACCCCGCGGATGGCGTACGACGGGGACCGCGCCACCTCGTGGGTCGCCGACCCCCGCAACAAGCGGCCGTCGCTGACCGTCGACCTGGGCGGCGAGCGCACGGTCCGGCGGTTGACGGCCCTGGCGCCGGCCGGCGTCGCCTCCTTCCCCCAGTCGGTCCGCATCGAGGCCGTGGACGCGGCGGGGAACCGCGAGACCCGCACCGTCAGCCTCGACGGGACCGGACGGTTCGAGCCGGTGCGGGCGACCAGCATGACGCTGACCTTCCGGCGCCGCGCCGGGGCGGACCCGGACATCCCGCTGGGGCTGAGCGAGCTCCGCTGGGGGCCCGGCCGCTCCTCGGTCCCGCTGGACGGCTCGGCCTCCACGGGCGGCTTCTGCGGCTACGGGCCGCGGCTCGTGGTCGACGGCCGGAGCTACCGCACGCGGGTCGAGGGGCGCGTCGGCGACGTGCTCAGCGCCGGCACGCTCGCGGTGGTGCCGTGCGACGGCGGCCGCACGATCTCGCTGGCGGCGGGGGAGCACCGGGTGAGCCTGGAGGCGACCAGCCAGTTCGGCCCGACCGGCCTCACGCTGCTGGCCGCCGGTCAGCACCGGCAGCGGGACGCGGAGCGCTCGCGCACGGTGCGCACCCTCAGCCGGGACGACACGGAGGTCGAGGTCGTGGTCTCGCCCGGCCAGCAGGCGATCCTGTCGGCTCCGCACAACATGAACGCGGGCTGGGCGGCGTACGTCGGTGACACCGACGGCATCCGGCTGGACCCGATCTTGGTCGACGGCTGGGCGCAGGGGTGGATCGTCCCGGCGGACGTCTCGGGAACGATCGTGCTGGTCTACGAGCCCCAGCGCGGCTACCTGGTCGGGTTGGTCGGCGGTCTGGCCGTCCTCGGGCTGGTCGTGGCCGCGGCGGCGTGGGCGCTGGTTCGCCGCCCGCTCCGCCCGGTCGACGCCTCGGCCGGCGCGGCGGCCGACGAGGCGGTGGAGGTGCTGGAGGAGGCTCCGCCGCCGACCTCGCGCCGGAGGTGGGTGCTCGCCTGCCTCGCGGCCGCGGTGGCGGGCTGGCTCGTCGCCGGCCCGGTGGTCGCGGCCGGCGCGCTCGCCGGGGTGGTGCTGGCCCGCTGGCCGCGGGCGGCGCTCGCCGTCGTGGCGGTGACCCTGGCGGGCGCCGTGGTGGCGCTGGCCCTGCTGCTCTCCAGCGGACCACGGCTGCCACCGGACGCGCTGGACCTGGTCACGGGGGCGGCACTCGCCCTCGGGCTGGCCACGGCCGCCGTGCACCGGCACCCGATCGGACGGCACCGACGGTGAGCGGCGCGTCGTCGGGCAGCCGCGGCGCGGACCGATCGGCGCGCGCCGGTCGGTGGGCGCGCGGACCGGGGCGCGACGCGGCCTGGTCGGCCGGGCTGGTGCTGCTGGTCGGGCTCCCGCTCCTGCTCGGCCGCGGCTTCTGGCTGGTCGGCGACATGGTCTTCGTCCCCCAACAGCCGTGGAAGTCGGCCTGGCTGGGCCTCGACGGCGCGCTGCCGCGTGCGGTCCCCATGGACGCGCTGATCTCCGTCGCGACGTCGGTGCTGCCCGGCGAGGTCGTCCAGCGCCTCCTCCTGCTCGGTGGCCTGCTCCTCGGCGGCATCGGGATCGGCCGGCTCCTCGCCGAGCACCGCTGGTACGCCCGCGCGGCGGCGATCACCCTGCTGCTGTGGAACCCGTGGGTCTACGAGCGGCTGCTGATCGGCCAGTGGGCGATCCTGCTCGGCTACCTCGCGCTGCCCTGGGTGGCGATCGCCGCGCGCCGGATCAGGGCGGACCCGCGCGACTGGGGCCCGGCCGGCGTGGCGCTCGTGGCCGCGGCGGTCTGCAGCCCGTCCAGTGGGCTCACCGCCGCGGGGGTGCTGCTCCTGCTCGGCGCCACGCGCCGCACCTGGTGGCGGATCGTGCTGATCGGCACCGTCGCCAACCTCACCTGGCTGGTCCCGTCGCTCGTCGCGGCGCGGGCCACGATCACGGCGGACGGGGTCTTCGAGGGGTTCGCCGCACGCGCCGAGTCCGGCGCCGGCGTCGTGGCCAGCGTGCTCTCGCTGGGCGGCATCTGGAAGTCCTCGATCCTTCCCGCCGAGCGCACCGGCGCGGCGCTGGTGCTGCTGTCGTGCCTGCTCAGCGTCGCCGCCCTGGCCGGGCTGCGTCGGGCCCTCAGGGACCGCCCCGGCGAGACGGCGCGGTACGCCGCGCTGGCCGGTGCGTCCGTGGCGCTCGCCCTGCTGCCGACGACCGCCGCCGGGGTCTGGCTGCTCGAGGCGGTGGCCGGCCGCGTGCCGGCCGTGGCGATCCTGCGCGACTCGCACCGCTACCTCGCCCCGCTCGCGCTGCCCCTCGCGATCGGCGCCGCCGGCCTGGTGACGCGCCTGCGGGAGGCCGTGCGGCCCGGGCTGGGTGCGCTGTGGAGCGCGATCGTCCTGGTCGTCGTCGCGCCCGTGCTGCTGCTGCCCAGCCTCGCCTGGGGCGCGGCGGGCGAGCTGCGGCTGTCGGTCTATCCCGGTGAGTGGGACCGCGTCGCGGCCGAGATCGACGCCGCGGACGGGAGCGGCGCGACCGTGGTGCTGCCCTGGACCGGCTCCTACCGGGGCTTCGACTTCAACCACCGCCGCGCGGTCCTCGACCCCGCCCCGCGCTACCTGCCCGGCGAGGTCGTCATCGACGACCGGGTCCTCCTCGGGGGGACGACGGTGCCCGGCGAGGACCCGCGTGCGGCGGAGATCGGTGCGGCACTCGCCGCGGCCGACCCCGCCGCGGCGCTCCGCGACCTCGGCGTCCGGTGGGTCCTCGTGGAGCGCGGGATGGGCGCCGCGGAGCCTCCGCAGGGACGTGTCGCGGTGGCGGGCGAGGAGCTCCTGCTGGTCGACCTGGGGCCCGCCGCGTCCCGTGGCGGAGCCTCTGACCAGGAAGTTTTTCTCATCTGTGTGGGGCACGCCATGGCGCTTGTGTTGCTCATCACCGCCGGTGTGTGCATACTTCCGACTCGGGAGTAACCTCAGTCACAGTCCGGGATGTCATGGGGACCGCCTAGAGCTCCCGGAAGGTTCTTGGGAGGGAACCACCCACGATGAATATCGTCATCTCCGCGTTCGTCGGCGCGCTCGTCGCCACGGCCGCACTCGTCGGCGGCGTCAACGTCGTCCAGGGCGACCAGTCCCCAGTCGCCGAGACCACCCTCTACTCGTACGCCAGCGAGTAGCCATCCGCGTGATGGCTACACCGGTTCGTCGATGACGGACCGGTGACGGCGCTTCCCGGAAGCGCCGTCGCTGCTGACGGCTTGGGAGGGCCGGATGCTCCACATCGTGATTCCGGCGTACAACGAGCAGGACCGGTTGCCCCGGACCCTGCGCTCGTTGCGACGCCACGTCGCGAACCACCGACAGGCCCTGGGCCGTGTCGTGGTCACCGTGGTCGACAACGCCAGCGACGACGGGACCGCCGAGGTCGCGCGCGCCGCTGACTCCCCGGCACTGCCGGTCCGGGTGCTGTCCTGCGAGATCCGCGGCAAGGGCGCCGCGGTGCGCGCCGGGCTCCTGGCCACCGCCCCCGAGGAGACCGTCTGCTTCATGGACGCCGACGGCGCCACCGGGTTCGAGGCGCTCGAGACCGCGCTCGCACGCATCGAGGCCGGGGCCGACGTCGTCATCGGCTCGCGGGCGCTGGCCTCCAGCGTCACCGAGGCGCGGCACACGAGGACCCGCTCCGCCGGCGCGGCCTGCTACCGGGCCGGCGCGGCGCGGATGCTGCCCGACCTGACCGACACCCAGTGCGGCTTCAAGATGTTCCGCGGCACGCTGGTCAGGCCCGCCGTAGCCGAGCTGCGGGCGTCGGGTTTCGCCTTCGACGTCGAGCTCCTCGTCCGCCTCCGGGCGGCCGGGGCCGTCATCGAGGAGATCCCGGTCGTCTGGGCCGACGTGCCCGGCTCCACCTTCGTGCCGATGCGCGACGGGGCGTCCTCCTTCCTGGAGCTCGCCGGGATCGCGTGGCGGACGCGTGGCCTCGGTGCGGCGCGCCCGGCCCGAGCCACGCAGGCCCCGCAGGCCACGCCGGCCGGGGCCCGCTCGGTCCCGATGCCGGTCGCGGTGCCGGCCGCCCTCGCGGCCGTGCTCGTGCCGCTCGCGGTCCCCATGCACGTCCGTGCCCCGCAGGAGAACTGAGATGGCGCCCCGGACCCGTGGCGCCGGCGACGACGCGCACACGCTCGCCGGCCGCCGGATCGCGGTGGTCAACTGGCGCGACCTCGACCACTCCCTCGCGGGCGGCGCGGAGATCTACGCCGACCAGTTCGCCCGCGCGCTCGTCGAGGGCGGTGCCGAGGTCTGCTTCGTCACCTCCCGCGAGCCGGGCCAGCGCCGCCGTGAGCGGCGGGACGGGATGACCGTGCGGCGCGCGGGCGGCCGGCTCGGCTTCTACCCGGCGTCGCTGCTCTGGCTGGCCCGACACCGCCGGCGCTGGGACGCCGTCATCGACCCGGCCGGCGGCCTGCCGGTCTTCTCGCCGTTGGTCCTGCGCCGTGGCACGCCCGCGCTGCTGGTCGTCCACCACGTGCACCAGGACCAGTTCGGCGCGCACTTCCCCGCTCCGGTCGCCGCCTTCGGGCGCTGGCTGGAGCGCGTCGCGATGCGCCGGGTCTACCGTCGTCAGCCCGTCGTCGCGGTCTCGACCTCGACGGTCCGGGAGATGCGGCGCCGGCTCGGCTGGTCGGGCGCGATCGGCGTCCTGGAGAACGGCGCCGACCTGCCCGAGCCCGGGTCGGTCGACGCCGGCGCGAAGGACCCGGACCGGATCGTCGTCCTCGGGCGTCTCGTCGCCCACAAGCGCGTCGACCTGGTGCTGGGCGCGCTGCACGACCTGCGCAACGAGCCCGGCCTCGCCGGCCGCGACCTGCGTCTCGACGTCATCGGCCGCGGCCCCGAGCGGGAGCGGCTCGAGGAGCTCGCCCAGCGGCTCGGCGTCGCCGACGTGGTCACCTTCCACGGCTTCGTCAGCGACGAGGAGAAGGCGCGGCTGCTGGACCGGGCCTCGCTCCACGTCTGTGCCTCCGACGCCGAGGGATGGGGCCAGGTCGTCATCGACGCCGCCGGCCGCGGCGTGCCGACGGTCGCGCGCGACGTACCGGGGCTGCGGGACTCCATCCGCGACGGCGAGACCGGCTGGCTCGTGCCGGAGCCCGTCCGGCGCCCCACCGCCGGCGATGCCGACACCCTCCGCCGGAGCCTGGCCCAGGCGATGGCCTCGGCCCTCGGCAGCACGGCGTCCCGGTCCGACCGGGTCCATCGCGCCGCAGCCTGCGAGGCGTGGGCCACCAAGTTCGACTGGTCCCAGATGCGCCGGCAGGCCCGGCGTCTCACCGAGGGGATCCTGACCGGGGAGGCACCCGCCGCCCCGGACCACCACCACCTGCCGCGCGCCCGCGTGGCCGACTGAGAGGTCAAAGAGAGATGAGCCGAAAGATCGGCGCCGGGCTGGTCGGCCTGGGTGTGTTCCTGATCGTGGCGGCGGCGCTGATGCGCTTCTACGCCTACCCCGCCATGGCGACGGTGCCCACGAACTACGACTCGACCACCGAGCTCGAGGCCAAGGGCGCCCAGGTGTTCAACAGCGACCCGAGCATCCTCGCCCCCGAGGTCGTCGACCTGGCGATCCACTCGCGCACCGTGGCCGACAGCCGCTCCGACCTGCCCGACGACGTCGTCGTCTGGCACAACTCCGTGACCATCGAGCGCGGCGACGGCAGCGTCTTCCAGCAGTCCCGCGAGCGGGTGGCGTTCGACCCGGTCACCGCCGAGGCGGTCGACTGCGAGGAGTGCGACGTCTGGTCCGAGGAGGCCGAGGGCGAGCGCGTCTCCATCCAGCCGGAGGGCCTGGTCTACAAGTTCCCGTTCAACACCGAGAAGAAGGACTACGAGCAGTGGGACGACACCCTCGGTGCGGCGACCCCGATCGAGTACGAGGGTGAGACCACGATCGACGGCCTCACCGTCTACACCTTCGTGCAGACCATCGAGCCCACCCAGGTCGGCACCATGGAGGTGCCCGGCTCGATCCTGGGCGCTGACGAGGACAGCGTCGAGGGCGAGGTCTGGTACGGCATGAAGCGCACCTTCCAGATCGAGCCCGTCACCGGCGCTCCGATCGACCGGGTCGAGGAGCGGATGCAGGAGCTGCGGTACGACGGCGTCTCGGTCCCGCTCTTCACCGGAACCGTCGAGTACACCGACGACCAGGTGGCCGACGTCGCCGACGAGGCGGGGTCGAACGCCACGATGCTGGGCGGCATGCGGATGCTGTTCCCGCTGCTCGCGCTGCTGCTCGGCATCGCGGCGCTGGCCGGTGGCCTCTTCCTCACCCGCGGCTCGGGTGGCCCGAAGAAGGGCGCCGAGCACGCCAAGAGCCGGGACATGGTCGACGCCTGACCGGGAACCCCTAGAGCCGGTCGACGATGGCCTCGAGCAGCTGCTCGAGGCCATCGTCGTTCCACGTCCGGGCGCGGCCGCGCAGGGTGACGGTGGTGGTGTCGCCCAGCACGACCGCGCCGAGCGAGAGGCCCGAGCCACCGGCCGTCACCGGGTGGAAGAGCAGCCGGTCGACGCCGGTCCCGTCGACCCGGCCCAGGTGGGAGACCAGCAGGCTCGACCCGAGGCGTGGCGCCAGGAGCCTGATCCCGGCCCCGAGCAGCCCGGCGGCGAGGCGCGACCGGACGCCCTCCTCGCCGTGGGGCGACGCCTCGACCGGGGCGCTCCGGATCGCCTCGCGGACCTGGTCGCGGTCCATCCGCTCGACGTCGCGCAGGCGGAGCAGGGCGCTGCGGTCGGCGATCCGCGGGCCCGTTCCGGGGCCGGCCGCGGGGTCGGCCGCGGGGTCGTCCGGCGGTGTCCGGCGCGAGGCGCCGACGGCGATCGCGACCCGCCGGCCCCCGGCCGCGCCGAGCGCGGAGGCGGCGGCGTGGACCAGGTCGGAGGTGCGGTGGCCGCCGGGCACCGTGAGGTCGACCATCACGTCGCCGCTCGCGTCCGCGGTCGCCGGTCGGCTCGGCGGGGTCGGGCGTGCCGGCGGCGCGAACGCGACCTCGCCGAGGCGGCCGACGACCGAGCCCGCTGGTGTCGTTCCTGTACTGCGCGCCGCACACCTTCCACATGGGCGGGAACATGGTCGAGATCATGGAGTACGCCGGCGACCTGCTGACGCACCTGCACCTGGCC
>NZ_JBEGDJ010000020.1:0-71521 GCF_040191335.1 Nocardioides sp. YIM 152588
ACTTCGAGGTCCGCGAGGACGACGGGCTCTCCACCAGCTCCCCGTACGCGCGCACCAAGCGGATGATGGAGCAGGTGCTGGAGGACATGGCACTGGCCACCGACCTGCGCGACCAGCCCGACGCCGATCAGCAGGGCGGCGCCCCGCGCCCGCGCCGTGCGGACGCCGAGCGCGGTGGCGTGGTCGTCGCCGAGCGCCAGCGGCCGCTGCTCGCGGCCGACCAGCGCCGCCATCGCGGCGAGGACCGCGACCCCGACCGCCAGCAGGCCGAGCAGCTCGTCGCGGACGTCCGCGACGCTGCCGACCGTCCACAGCAGCACGGTGCCGGCGTCGCGGTGGTCGGCCTCGGAGAGCCGCCAGGAGATCAGGGACGCGCAGACGTAGGACACGCCGACCCCGACGAGCACGAAGCGCAGGCCGTGCAGTCCGCCGCGCCAGGCCAACGCCCAGATCGCGACGGCCGCGGCGAGCCCGCCGCCCAGCGCCGAGAGCGTGACGGCGCCGCCGGAGGCGCCGTACCCGACGACCGCGGTGACGGCCCCGAGCGAGGCGCCGCCGGAGATGCCGAGGATGTCCGGGCTCGCCAGGTTGTTGCGCAGCGTGGACTGGAACAGCGCGCCGGCCAGCCCGAAGGCGGCGCCGGCCAGGACCGCGGCCAGCGCCCGCGGGAGCCGCAGCTGCTGCACGACCAGCAGGTCGAGCCGGTCGCCGATCCCGAACACGGCCGGCAGCGCGCGCTGCGGCGGTACGCCGGCGGCGCCGAGCCCGAGGGCCAGCAGGAGCAGCACCAGCGCGATCCCGGCGGCCGCCGCGACCACCACCGCGCCCCGGGTGCGCTGGCGCCGCCGGATCCGGCTGACGAGGAGCGTGCTCACAGGCCGGCCACCCGTCGCCCGCGGGCCACGGCGATCAGCACCGGCGCCCCGATCAGGGCGGCGACCACGCCGGCCTCCAGCTCGTCGTCGCCGAGCAGGCGTCCGACGATGTCGGCGGTCAGCAGCATCGCCGGGCCGAGCAGCGCGCAGAGCGGGACCAGCCAGCGGTAGTCGGTGCCGACCAGGCGCCGGGCGGCGTGCGGGACGGCGAGGCCGACCAGCGCGATCGGGCCGGCCAGGGCGGTGGCGGCGCCGGCCAGGCAGACGATCGCGGCACCGGCCCAGGTACGGGTGACGCCGACGCGCTGCCCGAGGCCGGCGGCGACGTCGTCGCCGAGCGCCAGGCCGTTGAGCCGGTGCGCGAGCGCCGCCGCGACCACCGCGCCGAGCGCGACGAACGGCCACAGCACGGCGACGGCGTCCAGGTCGCGCCCGGTGAGCGCGCCGACGGCCCAGAACCGCAGCGAGTCCAGGGCGTTGACGTCGCGGAAGAGGAGGAGGGTGGTGATCGGCGTGAGCAGCGCCGAGACGGTGGCACCGGCCAGCGCGAGCTGGACCGGGCGCCCGTGCCCGATCGCGAAGACCAGCACGGCGGCGATCGCGGCACCGACGAAGGCGAACCAGATCGAGGCCGCGGGCGCGACCACGCCGAAGGTCGTCGCGGCGACCACGATGCCGAGCGAGGCGCCGGCGTTGAGGCCGAGCAGGCCGGGGTCGGCCAGCGGGTTGCGGGTGACCGCCTGGGCGAGCACCCCGGCCAGGCCGAGGGCCACCCCGGCCAGCAGCCCGATCACGGTCCGCGGCACCCGCTGCCCGCGGATCACCGCGTGGTCGACGTTCCCGGCCACCGGGTCGACCAGCGCCTGCCAGGTGTCGGCGAGCGCGACGCCGCGCACGCCGAGCGCGAGACTCAGCCCACCGGCCACCAGCACGACCACCGCCGCGACCGCGACGACGGCCACCCGGCGCCCCCGCCCCGTGGCGACCACGCCGCGCCGCGGCGGTACCGCGACCACGGCCTCGTCGTCACGAAGTAAGGCGTGCATAACCTAAGTCTCACACAACCGCCGACTTGGGGGTTCGCGACCCTCGACTTGGGGATTCGCGACCCTCGACTTGGGGGTTGGCGACCCTCGGCGGGACAACGACGTCGCCAACCAGCGACTCGAACGTCGCCAACCCCCAACTCGCGGTCAGGGGTGGTGACGGCGGGTGATCACCGCGTTGGCGACGCCGGCGACGGCGACGAGCAGCGCGGCGACGGCGGGGAGCGCCATCGCGGCGTGGCTCCCCCAGAGCTCGGCCACCTGGCCGGTGATGGCCGAGGCGAAGGCCTGGCCGACGATGATCGCGGAGCCGAGCATGGTCATCACGGTCGCCGAGCGGCCGGCCGGGCTGCGCTGGGCGCCGAGGCTGTACTGGGTGACCAGGGTCGGGCCGATGCCGACGCCGGCCACGACCAGCATCCAGCTGACCGCACCCACCGACGAGGCCAGCGGCAGCAGCGCGGCGCCGAGCAGCAGCGCGGCCGCGAAGACGACCCAGCGGGCCGCCAGGCCGAACCGGGCCGGGAAGAAGCCGACGGCGAGCGCGAGCACGGCCGAGCCGACACCCATGGCGCCGTACACCAGGCCGGCCTGGTCGCCGTGGCCGCTGTCGGCCATGAAGGCGGTGAGGGCCGTCAGGGTCGCCCCGAAGAAGAGGCCGACGGCGCCGATGCCGAGCACCACCACGAGCAGCGCCGGGCGGAAGAGGTCGGCGACCGGCGCGACCGCCGCGGCGCTCTCGGCGCCGGTGTGCCGCTCGGCCACGCGACCGGTGGGGTGCAGCGCGAAGGCCGTCACGAAGATCGCGGTGAGCAGGGCGGCGCCGAGCACCGGCGCGGACGGGCCGAACCAGGTGGCGAGGACGCCGACCAGGACCGGGCCGACGATGAAGACCAGCTCGTCGGCGGCCGACTCGTAGCCCATCGTCGCGTGGAACGACCGGTCGCGGCGCGCGGGCTCCAGGCGACGGCCGATCAGCGAGACCAGGCGGGATCGCGACATCGGGGCGACCTGCGGCGCGCTGGCGCCGATCAGGAAGGCGACGGCGAGCACCGCGGCGTTCGGCAGCGCGCTGTGGACGACCCAGGTCATCAGGACCAGCGCGAACGTGCTGACCAGGCTCGCGGCGACCAGCACCCGCCGCTGACCGAACCGGTCCGCGGCGGCCCCGAGCAGCGGCCCGAAGACGGCGGTGCCGATCCCGACCATCGCCGAGTTGAGGCCGCCGAGCGCCACCGAGTCGCGCGCCGAGACGACCAGCGTCAGCACGCCGACGACCATCATCGCGTAGGGCAGGCGGGCGGCCAGCGCCACGGGGAAGTACGACGGACCGCTGGCCTCGATCACGCTGCCGGCGTGGCCGGCGGGGCGTGCGTCGGCGGTGGCCGTCGCGGTAGCGGGCGCGCTGCTGAGCAGCTCCTGTGTCATCGGGACCTCGTGGGCTCGTCGGCGGTTCAGTGCCGCCTTGGCCCGGCGCCCGGACTAGGTGATGCACGCGTGTGCGGCCGGCGCAGATCCACCGGCTACGTCAGGATACCGGCGGCCCGTAACATTCCCGTCATCCTCGGCCGCCGGCGCTCGCGGTCATGCCCCGCGGTCACTCCTCGGGGATCCCGGCCAGTTCCTCCAACCAGGCGTCGGCCCGCGCATCCGACGGCATCCGCCAGTCCCCGCGGGGCGACATCGTGCCCCCGGCGACGACCTTCGGCCCGTTCGGCAGCGCGGAGCGCTTGAACTGGTTGGCGAAGAACCGGCGGACGAAGACCTCCAGCCACTTCCGGATCGTCGGGAGGTCGTAGGCGGCGCGGGACTCCGCCGGGAAGCCGGGCGGCCACTCGCCCGCCGCCGCGTCCCGCCAGGCGTGCAGCGCCAGGAACGCGATCTTGGTGGGCCGCGCCCCGCGGCGCAGCACGTGGTAGAGCGTGAAGTCCTGAAGCGCGTAGGGGCCGACGAAGTCCTCGGTGGCCTGCGGCCGCTCGCCCTCCGCGGTCGGGATCAGCTCCGGGGTGATCTCCTGGTCGAGGATCTCCTGCAGCACCAGGTCGGTCTCGGCGTCGTACTCGCCGCCGTGCAGCTGGTCGGTGTCGATCACCCACCGGATCAGGTGCTGGATCAGCGTCTTCGGTACGCCGGCGTTCACGTTGTAGTGCGACATCTGGTCGCCGACGCCGTAGGTGCACCAGCCCAGCGCGAGCTCGGAGAGGTCGCCCGTGCCGAGCACGATCCCGCCCCGGTGGTTGGCCAGCCGGAACAGGTAGTCGGTGCGCAGCCCGGCCTGGACGTTCTCGAAGGTGATGTCGTAGACCGGCTCGCCGCCGACGAACGGGTGGTCGAGGTCGTGCAGCATCTGGGTGGCCGCCGGCTTGATGTCGAGCTCGGCGAAGGTGCAGCCCAGGGCGGTGGCGAGCCGGGTGGCGTAGGACTTCGTGGCCTCCCCGGTCGCGAACCCCGGCATGGTGAAGGCGTGGATGTCGCTGCGCGGCCGCCCCAGCCGGTCCATCGCCTTGGCGGCGACGATCAGGGCGTGCGTGGAATCCAGGCCGCCGGAGACGCCGATCACGATCTTCGGCTGGAACGAGTCCCCGCCGATGGCCATCAGCCGCTGCTCGAGGCCGGAGACCTGGATGTTGTAGGCCTCGTAGCAGTCCTGCGCGAGCCGCTCGGCGTCGTCGGGCACGAACGGGTACCGGTCGACCTTGCGGCGCAGCCCGATGTCGCCGGCGGGCGGCTCGAGCTCGAACTCCACCCGCCTGAACTCCGGCAGGCCGATCGCACGGGCGTTGTCGTCGAAGGTGCCCTGCCGCAGCCGCTCCTGGCGCAGCCGGTCGAGGTCGACGTCGACCACGGTGCGCCGCGGCCCCTCGGGGAACCGCTCGCTCTCGCCGAGCAGGTCGCCGCACTCGTAGACCATCGTCTGCCCGTCCCACGACAGGTCGGTGCTCGACTCCCCCAGCCCCGCCGCGGCGTAGACGTACGCCGCGTTGCACCGCGCGCTGGCGCTGCGGGCCAGCAGGTGCCGGTCCTCGGCGCGGGCGATGGTGATCGGGCTGCCCGAGACGTTGGCGAGCACGGTGGCGCCGGCCAGCGCGGCGTGGGCGCTCGGCGGGACGGGCACCCACATGTCCTCGCAGACCTCCACGTGCAGCCGCAGCCCGGGCACGTCGGTGGCGGTGAAGATTAGGTCCGGGCCGAGGGGCACCGTCTCGCCGCCGACCTCGATGGACTCGCCGTGCAGGTCGGCGCCGGCGCCGAACCAGCGCCGCTCGTAGAACTCCCGGTAGTTCGGCAGGTACCCCTTCGGCGCGACGCCCAGCACCCGGCCGCCCTGGATCACGACCGCGCAGTTGAGCACCCGGTTGCGGTGCTCCAACGGCGCGCCGACCACCAGCACCGGGAGCAGCTCGGCGGAGGCCACGACCAGCTCGGTCAGCGCCTCGGCGACCGCGGCCAGCAGGGTCTCCTGGAGGAACAGGTCGTCGGCGGCGTACCCGCTGAGGCAGAGCTCGGGGAACACGGCGACCGCGACGCCCTCGTCGTGGCAGGCCCGCGCCTGCTCCAGGACCCGCGCGGCGTTGGTCGCGGGGTCGGCGAGCGCCACCGGCAGGGTGACGGCCGCGACGCGCGCGAAGCCGTGGGCGTAGGCGGAGTAGAAGTCCACGGCGCGAGTCTAGGGAGGCTGGTGGGACGGCCCGCGATGAATCCCACCGCCTCGGCGGGTCGGCACCGGCATGAGCGCCGAGAACACCTACCCCACGAGCAAGCCGACCAGCAGCCCGCCGCCCGCGATCCGGGCCACCCGCATCCAGCCGTGCCTGTGGTTCGACGACCAGCTGGAGGAGGCGGCCCGCTTCTACACCGGGATCTTCCCGAACTCCTCGATCGGCCACCTGGCCCGGCAGCCGGCCACCGAGGACGGCCCGGGCGCCGTGTACGCCGGGGAGTTCGTCCTCGACGGCATGGCCTTCCGGGGCATCAACGGCGGCCCGCAGCACTTCTCGTTCTCCGAGGCGATCTCCTTCTCGATCGACTGCGGCGACCAGTCGGAGGTCGACTACTACTGGGACTCGCTCGTCGACGGCGGCGAGGAGTCGATGTGCGGCTGGCTCAAGGACCGGTACGGCATCTCCTGGCAGGTCGTTCCCACGCGCCTCTACGAGCTGGTCTCCGACCCGGACCCCGCCCGGGCGCAGGCCGCGATGCAGGCGATGCTGCGGATGCGCCGGATCGTGGTCGCGGACCTGGAGGAGGCCGCCGACGCCGCCGCGCCGGTCGTGGGGTGACGGACGACACAGCACCCGCCCCTCGGCCCGGCACACGGACCGGACTAGCCTCGTTGTGTTCCTGACATGTCCGTGGACTCCCCTGGCGGAGCCGCGAGATGAGATGAAACGGAGCTCGACGATGAGCGATTTCCCCCGGACCACCCCTGCCTCCCCCGCGGAGGAGACGGCCCCGTACGGCGGCGGCCCGACCGCCACCCCCACGTCCGCCGGGCCGGCCCCGATCAAGCGGATCCGGACCCAGCACCTGCGCGAGATGAAGCAGCGCGGCGAGCGGTTCTCGATGCTGACCAGCTATGACCAGCTGACCGCCCAGATCTTCGACGAAGCCGGCATCGAGGTCCTCCTGGTCGGCGACAGCGCCTCCAACAACGTCCTCGGCAACGCCACCTCGCTGCCGATCACGGTCGACGAGCTGATCCCGCTGACCCGCGCGGTCTCGAGCAGCGTGCGCCGCGCGCTGGTCGTCGGCGACCTGCCGTTCGGCTCCTACCAGGCCTCGCCCGAGCAGGGCTACCTGACCGCGGCCCGGTTCATGAAGGAGGGCGGCGCGCACTGCGTGAAGCTCGAGGGCGGCGTCGAGATGGCGCCGCAGATCGAGCTGATGACCCGCGGCGGCATCCCGGTGATGGCCCACATCGGCTTCACCCCGCAGTCCGAGCACGCCCTCGGCGGCTACCGGGTCCAGGGCCGCGGCGACACGGCCGAGCGGATCCTCCGCGACGCCCACGCCGTCCAGGAGGCGGGCGCGTTCGCCGTCGTGATGGAGATGGTGCCCGGCGACGTGGCCGCGAAGGTCACCGCCGAGCTCGACATCCCCACCATCGGCATCGGCGCCGGCAACCAGTGCGACGGCCAGGTGCTGGTCTGGCAGGACGCCTTCGGCCTCCGCTCCGGCCGGCTCCCCCGCTTCGTCAAGCAGTACGCCGACCTGCGCTCGGTGCTGCTCGACGGCGCGCGTGCCTACGACGCCGAGGTGAAGTCGGGCGCGTTCCCGGCCGAGGAGCACACCTTCTGAGCACCCGGCCCGACGGCGGCCGGCGGTCTGGACGTCGACTGAACAGGGGCTGAACGCGGCCGCTCGGGCGTATCGGCGCGGGCTGCCCCCGCCGTACGGTGGCGGGCATGCGCCCCACCGCCGCGCTCCGCGCCGCGATCGCCGTCGTCCTGGCCGCCACCGTGCTCTCCACCGCCCCGGGCGCGGAGGGGGCACCCTCCTCGCCCCCACCCAGGCCGTCCGAGCGGGCCGTGCCGGCGCTGAAGGTCACCGTCGTCGCCGACGAGCTGGACATCCCCTGGGACGTCCAGGCGATCGGCGGCGGCCGCCTGCTCGTCACCGAGCGGGGCGGGGACCTTCTCCTCCTCCACGGCACCACGCGGACGACGGTGGACCTGGTCGGCGCGAGGATCTGGACGTCGGGCGAGACCGGCCTGCTGGGCCTGGCGGTGGACCCGAGGTTCACGAAGAACCGACGCATCTACACCTGCTCGGGATGGGAGACCGCCGGCGGCGCCCACGACATCCGGGTGATCCGCTGGCGGCTCGCCGACGACCACGCCAGCGCCCGCCGGCAGCGGACGCTGCTCAAGGGCCTGCCCACCACCACCGGGCGGCACGGCGGCTGCCGGCTGCTCATCGCCCGCAACGGCGCGCTGGTCGTCGGCACCGGCGACGCCGCGATCACGAAGGCCCCGCAGACCCTGCGCAACCTCGGTGGCAAGAGCCTCCGCCTGGACCGGCGCACCGGCGAGGCCTGGCCGGGCAACCCGTGGTCGCGCGCGTCCGGGCCGAAGCGCTACGTCTTCACCTACGGGCACCGCAACGTCCAGGGACTGTCGCAGCGGGCGGACGGGACGCTGTGGTCGGTGGAGCACGGCACCTACCGCGACGACGAGGTCAACCGGCTCGGGCCGGGCCGGAACTTCGGCTGGCAGCCCGACCCCGGTTACGACGAGAGCCCGCCGATGACCGACCACTCGCTGCCCGGGCGCCAGTGGAACGCCCGCTGGTCCTCCGGGGAGCCGACGATCGCGCCGTCGGGTGGCGCGTTCCTGCCCGCCCGCGGGTGGGGCCGGCTCTCCGGTGCGATGGTCATCGCCGCCCTCCGCGGCGAGCACCTGCTCTTCCTCACGTTCGACGAGAAGGGACGGCTCGTCCGGGAGCGGGTCCGGCTGCGCGGGCAGTACGGCCGGCTCCGCGCCGTGACGGTCGCACCGAACGGGACGCTGCTGGTCACCACCAGCAACGGCTCCGGCGCCGACCTGCTGCTCCGGGTCCGCCCGGTCCGCTGATCCGCGCCCAGCGAGGGGCCTCGCCCGCTCAGGCGAGGCCGCGCCGCTCCAGCAGGGGCTCGATCGGCGCCGGGCGCCCGCGCCAGTCGCGGTAGGACTCCAGCGGGTCCATGGTGCCGCCGATGCCGACCACGTGCGTCCGGTAGGCCTCGCCGTTCTCCCGGGTCGGCCCGCCGGACTCCTTGAACCAGGCGACGGTGTCGGCGTCGAGCACCTCGCTCCAGATGTAGGAGTAGTACGCCGAGGCGTAGCCGCTGGAGAACGCGTGGGCGAAGTACGGCGTGGAGTACCGCGGCGGGACGGCCGGCAGGTCCAGGCCGACCGCCGCCAGCGCGGCCGCCTCGAACTCGGCCACCTGCGCGGGGTCGGTCGGCACCTCCTCGGCGCCGAGCTCGTGCCAGGCCAGGTCGAGCAGCGCGGCGGCCAGGTACTCGCTGGTCGCGTAGCCCTCGTTGAACGTCGCGGAGGCCTCCAGCCGCTCGATCACCGCGGGCGGGATCGGCTCGCCGGTCTCGTGGTGCACCGCGTACTCGGCCAGCACCGACGGCCACAGCATCCACATCTCGTTGACCTGGGACGGGTACTCGACGAAGTCGCGGAAGACGTTGGTGCCGGAGAACTTCGGGTAGGTCGCCCGACCGAGCAGCCCGTGCAGCGCGTGGCCGAACTCGTGGAACAACGTCGTGGTCTCGTCGAACGTCAGCAGCGTCGCCTCCCCCGGCGCGGGCTGCGGCACGTTGAGGTTGTTGAAGACCACGGCGGTCGGGGTCTCCATCAGCACCGACTGGTCCACGAAGCTGCTCATCCAGGCGCCGCCGCGCTTGGAGTCGCGGGTGTAGAGGTCGAGCAGGTAGAGGCCGACGGGGGTGCCGTCCTCCTCGGCGACCTCGAAGACCCGCACGCCCGGGTGGTAGCCCTGGAGGTCCTCGCGCTCGGAGAAGGTGAGCCCGAACAGCAGGGTCGCGGCGCGGAAGACGCCGTCGCGCAGCACCCGCTCCGCCTCGAACCAGGGCCGCAGCGCGGCCAGGTCGACGTCGTACTCGCTGGCGCGGACCTGCTCGGCGTAGAACGGCCAGTCCCATGCCTCCACCTCGAAGCCGGCGCTGGCCGAGAGCGCGGCGTGCTCGGCCCGCGCGTTGCGGGCGGCCGGACCGGCCAGCCGCTCCAGCATCGCCCGGACGGCGGCGGGCGTGCCGGCGGTGTTGTCGGCGGTGACCGCGGCGGCGTGGGTGTCGAAGCCGAGCAGGCGGGCGCGCTCGGCGCGCAGCCGCAGGATCTCCAGCGCTCCCGCGCGGGTGTCGTGCTCACCACCCCGGCTGCCGCGGGCCCGCTGGGCGTCGTACAGCCGCTTGCGCAGGTCGCGGTTCGTCAGCGACGCCAGGTGCGGGTGGGCGCTCGGCAGCACCAGGGTCAGCAGGTACTTGCCGTCCAGGCCGCGGGAGTCGGCGGCCGCCTTCGCCGCGGAGATCTCGCCGGCAGTGAGGCCGTCGAGCTCGGCGACGTCGTCGACCACCACGGCCAGGTCGTTGCTGTCGGCCTGCAGCGCCAGCTCGAACGCCGTCTCGGCCTCGGAGATGCGGCCGTTGAGCGCGGTGAGCCGCTCCTTCTCGGCGGCGTCGAGCGCGGCGCCGGCCAGGGTGAACTCGGTGACGTAGCGCTCCACGAGGTAGCGCGCCTCGGGGTCGAGTCCGTCGCGCTCCGCGTGCACCGCCTGCAGCCGGGCGAACAGCGCGGGGTCGAGCAGGATCGCGTCGGTGTGGGCGGCCAGCCGGGGCGCGACCTCGGCGCGGATCGCGTCGATCCGGTCGTTGGTGTCCGCGCTCGCCTTGTTGAAGAAGATGCTGAGCACGCGGTGCAGGCCCGCCCCGCTGACCTCCAGCGGCACCAGGGTGTTCTCGAACGTGGCCGGCTCCGGGTCGGCCGTGATCGCGGCGATCGCGGCGAGCTGCGCGGCCATCCCCTCCTCGATCGCGGGGGCGTAGTCCTCGTCGGTGATGTCCGCGAACCGCGGCAGCTGGTAGGGCAGGTCGCTGGCCTCGAGCAGGAAGTGCGTCACGGGCTCACCCTAGGTGGTGCGTGGCGGGGTGGCGCGGGGTGGCGTTGACGGGATCGGGCGGGGTAGTCCCTGACGAAAAGCACCGGAAAGTCGCCGAACCCGGTGCTTTTCGTCAGGGACTACCCCGCTCCGCCCGTGCCGACCAGACCCGAGGCGCCGCCCGGAGACCGGGGTGAGAGGATTCCGCGCGTGGCTGAGCTGACCTTCCGGACCGGGACGATGGACGCCGGCAAGTCCACGCTGGCACTGCAGACCAACCACAACCACGCGGCCCGCGGCCGCGTCGGGCGGCTCTTCACCTCCCACGACCGGGCCGGCGCGGCGCTCGTCTCGTCCCGGCTCGGGCTCACCGCGGAGGCCCACGAGGTCGCCGACGACTTCGACTTCTGGCGCTACACCGTCGACGCCCTCACCCAGGGCGCGCGGATCGACTACATGATCTGCGACGAGGCCCAGTTCTACACGCCCGCCCAGGTCGACCAGCTGGCCAAGATCGTCGACGAGCTGCAGATCGACGTCTTCTGCTTCGGCATCCTCACCGACTTCCGCACCCGCCTGTTCCCCGGATCGGCGCGGCTGGTCGAGATGGCCGACCGGACCGAGGTGCTCCAGGTCGAGGCGCTGTGCTGGTGCGGCAAGCGCGCCACCCACAACGCGCGCACCGAGGACGGCGTGATGGTCACCGAGGGCGAGGTCGTCGTGGTCGGCGACGTCGACGGCGGTACGCCGCCGCCCCAGCCCGTGCACGAGGTCGAGGTCGCCTACGAGGTGCTCTGCCGACAGCACCACCGCCGCGGCCTGACCGCCGCCCGCGCCCGCGCCGTCAGCCTCTCCCCGGACCCGCTGCCTTTCCCGTAGCGGCCTGCTGGTCGGGCCGTGTCGGGGCCTCGGGTCGTGTGCCTCATGCACCTCACCCGTATCTGAGGACAGGCACTTCCTGCGCTTTTGGGGCTGGTGTGGCGCCAAACCGCAGGAATCACCGGTCAACCGGTGATTCATGCACCCGCGGCCCGACCTCAATCCACGAGGACGGGAATCTCCATCTCGTCGTGCGTCAGCGACCCGTGCATGCCGATCAGCCGCGCCTCGTAGGGGAACGTCTCGGTCGACAGCACCGCGAAGTCGTCGCGGCAGGCCACGACCACGTCGCCGATCCGCGGCAGCACCGACGGGTCGACGTGGCCGAACCAGCCGCGGCCGATCGCCTCGGCCCGGGTCAGCACCTCGGCGCGACCGCCCAGCTCGGAACGCCAGGTGTCGATCACGTCGGGCACGGCACCGGCGACGCAGTAGAGGTGCCGGAAGCGCGCCTCGCCGCCGAGGAGCGCGACACCCGCCCGCAGGTGGTCCTGCTCGCTCACGTCGACGCGGCTCGCGGCGGGCACGTCGACCATGCCGTGGTCGGCGACCACCACCAGCCGGCGGTCGGCCGGCAGCGCGTCGCGCAGCTGCTCGGCCTCGTGGTCGATCATCGCGAGCTGCTGGAGCCACTCGGTCGAGGCGACGCCCCAGCGGTGACCGGTCCAGTCGAGGTCGCCGTCGTACACGTAGGTGAGGGACGGGCGGGCGGCCGAGGCCGCGACGACCGCGGCGATCCGCTCGCCGACGCGGTCGGCGCCGACGTAGTCGGCACCCCGGTGCGCGGCCACGGTCAGCCCGCTGCCGTCGAACTCGCGCTTGTTGACCACGCTCACCCTGACCCCCGCGTTCTGCAGAGCGGTGAAGGTCGTCTGGTGCGGTTGCCACTGCAGCGGGTCGATGTCGACGTCCCAGAGCAGGGCGTTGAGCAGCTCGTCGGTGCCCGGCACCCGGGTGGTGAAGCCGACCAGGCCGTGGTCGCCGGGCGCGAGCCCGGTGCCCAGGGAGGTGAGGCTCGTCGAGGTGGTCGACGGGACGCCCGCGGTCGCCGGCGCGGAGCCGACCAGCAGCGAGGAGAGGTACGGCGCGGTGTCGGCGTACCGGCGCAGCAGGCGGGCCCCCATGCCGTCGATCAGGAAGACGACGTACGACCCCGCGTCGGGCAGCACCAGCCCCGACGGCGCGGGGCCCAGCGGGCTGCCGATCGCCCGCGCCACCGCCGGCACGATGTCGCCGAGCGAGCGCTCGCCGTAGGCGGGCGCGCAGAAGTCCCCGGTCGCCGCGCCGGTCGTCCCGCCGGTCTCGCCGGGGGCCACGAACCCGCTCACCGGCCGCCGCGCGTCCGCGCCGACAGGCTCGCGGCGAAGCCGAGCAGGCCGGCCACCGCGTCCTTGCCGTCGGCAGCGGCCGAGACCCGCAGGGAGAAGTCGTCGGAGGCGAGCACGCCGGTGTAACCGTGGTCGGCGTCGCACTGCGGGTCGTTGCAGGCCGCCGGCTCCAGGTCGACCCGGCTGACGCCGCCCCAGCCGATGGTCAGCACCGCCTCGGCGGGCGGGCGCGGACCCGAGGACGGCTCGGTGACCATCCGGGTGACCACGACCGAGCCCACCGAGGAGAGCGAGACGGCCTCGGTGGAGGTCGACGTGTAGGGCTCGGGCAGCAGGTCGTCGCCGGTGTGCTCGTCGGTGTGGCACAGGATCAGGCGCGTCGGGGTGAGCACGATGACGCTCTGGTGGCGGCGCACCTCGTCCCGCTCGAAGGTCGGCTCGTGGTGGACGTAGTAGGAGAGCACGTCCTCGCCGCCCACCGCGTCGGAGACCGCGGCGGAGACCACCTCGGGGTAGTAACCGGTGCGGTCGATCGCTGCGCGGAGCTCGGCGGCGCGATCGCCCTCGGTGACGGCGTGGGTGGGGTCAGGCATGCTCCGAATCCTGCCACGGCGCCGCCCGCGCCCGTCCTCGCCCCGGACCATAGCCGCGCCGACCTACTCGGGGATGGTGGTCATCAGGTCCGGCATCCGCCGGACGAAGGAGTCGGGGCGCGGGTCCTTGACCCGGGCGACCCGCGCCGTCGCGGTCAGCACGCGCACGCCGTCGGCCCCGGCCAGCACCAGCCCGAGCTCGAGCGAGCTCATCTCCGGCAGCTCGTTCTGCAGCGCCGCCACCTTGGCGATCAGCTGCTCGATCGCGGCCACGTCCACCTGCTCGGTGCCCCGGTAGCCGAACAGCAGCGGCGAGCTCTTCACCTCGCGCACCATCGTGGAGATCGTCTGCGCGTCCAGCGGCGGGATCCGGTACGAGCGGTCGCCGAGCAGCTCGATCACCGGCCCGGAGATGCCGAACGAGACCACCGGCCCGAACAGCGGGTCCTCGGTGGAGCGGATGGCGATCGGCACGCCCGGGGGCGCGTTCTTCTGGAGCACGAACTGCGCCCGCGCGGGCTCGGTGATCACCCGGTTCAGGGTCTCCCAGGCCTCCGTCATGTCGTAGGCGGAGCTGATGTTGCGCCACACGTGCGCCTGGTCGGGGCGCTCCCGCACCGACGGCCGGGTCGACTTGAGCACCAGGTCCCAGCCGACCGCCTCGCCCACCTCGAGTGCCTCGTCGAGGCTGACCACGGGGTGCACGGGCCAGAGGTCGATCCCGAACGAGTCGAGCAGGTCGCCGACCTGGTCCTGGTCGAGGTCGACCCCCTTCTCGGCCCGCTCCGCGCCGACCTCCAGCAGCGTGCGGCCGACCAGCTTCTTCGCGCGGCGGACGTCGATCTCGCCGAGGTCGGAGGGGGTGCCGTCCGGCGTCTTCAGCCAGACGGCGTACTCCACCACCCGGGCGAGCGCGCGCACCGCGCCCTCCACGGCCGGGTACGACGGCACCGAGCCGCGTCCCGCCGAGGACCCGGCGACGTCGGGCACCCGGAGCAGCTCGGGGACACCCTCGGCACCGAGGAAGCTCGAGACCAGCGGCTTGTCGGACTGCTCGCCGACGGCCGCCAGCACGTTCGCCACCTCCTCGCCGGAGACGTCCAGCGGGGGCAGGTAGACCGCGATCACCGAGTCCACGTCGGGGTCGTCGATGGCGTCGTCGAGCGCGTCCTCGAAGTCCTCCGCGGTGGCATCGGGCCGCATCGCGACGGAGCGGTTGACGACGAGCCCGATCGCGGAGGCCGCGTCGGCGGCGAGCAGCCCGATCGCGTCGGAGTTGCCGACGATCGCCACGCGGCGCCCGCGCGGCAGCGGCTGGTGGGCGAGGAGCTGGGCGACGTCGAACATCTCGTCGAGGGTGTCCACCTGGATCACGCCGGCCTGACGGAACATGGCGTCCACCGCGGCCTGCGGCGCGTCGATCCGGCGGACCGTGTGCCCCATCGGCACGCCCTGGGTGGTGCGCCCCGAGCGGACCGCGACGATCGGCTTGCGCTGGGAGACGCGGCGCGCGATCCGGGAGAACTTGCGCGGGTTACCGATCGACTCCAGGTACATCATGACGACCTCGGTCGCGTCGTCCTCCTCCCAGTACTGGAGGAGGTCGTTGCCCGAGACGTCGGCGCGGTTGCCCGCGCTGACGAACGTCGACAGGCCCAGGCCCCGGTTGCGGACCTTCTCCAGGATCGCGGTGCCCAGGGCGCCGGACTGGCAGAAGAAGCCGGCGCGACCGCGGCTCGGCATCACCGAGGAGAGCGAGGCGTTGACCTGGACGCCCGGGTCGGTGTTGATCACGCCGAGGCAGTTCGGGCCGATCAGCCGCAGCCCGTAGGAGCGACACAGCCCGGCCAGGTGCCGCTGCCGGCGGCGGCCCTCCTCGCCGGTCTCGGCGAAGCCGGACGAGATCACGATCAGGCCGTGCACGCCCTTCGCCGCGCAGTCGAGCACGACGTCGGTCACCGCGTCCGCGGGCACCGCCACGATCGCCACGTCGACATCGTCGGCGATCTCGTTGACGGTCTTGTACGCCGGCATGCCGGAGACCGCGTTCGCGCTCGGGTTGACCACGTAGACCCGCCCGGTGAAGTCACCGGTCACCAGGTTGCGGACCAGCACCTGACCGACGGTCTCCTGCCGCCGGCTGGCGCCGATGATCGCGACCGAGCGCGGGTGGAAGAACCGGTGGATCGAGGCCGACTCGGCCAGGTGCTCCCGGTTGTGCATGATCCCGATCGCGGTGTCGGTCGGGTCGATCGAGAACTCCAGCGTGATCACGCCGTCGGCGTACCCGCTGGCGACGCGGTAGCCGGCGTCGCGGAAGGTCTGGATCATCCGGGTGTTGTCGGGCAGCACCTCGGCGGTGAACCGCTCCACGCCCCGCTCGCGGCCGGCCTGCGCGAGGTGCTCGAGCAGCAGCTGGGCGATGCCGCGGCCCTGGTGCTCGTCCTCCACCAGGAAGGCGACCTCGGCCTCATGGTTCTCGACCAGGTCGTAGCGCCCGACCGCGATCATCCGGCCCTGGAGCATCACCACCAGCGCCACCCGGTCGCGGTGGTCCACGTGGGTGAACCGGCGCAGGTCCTTGGGCGAGAGGGTCGGCATCGGGGAGAAGAACCGGTAGTACTTCGACTCGTCGGAGACCCGCGCGTAGAACTCGGTCATCAGCGGTCCGTCGTCGGCCCGGATCGGGCGGATGTGCGCCGTCCGGCCGTCGCGGAGGAGCACGTCGCCCTCCCAGTGCGCCGGCGGCGCCTCCACCTCGGCCGTGACGGGCTCGACCACGGGCGCGACCGCGGGCCGGCGGGGGTCGGTGGCGGGCAGGTCCTCGGGGCTCACACGCGAAATCTACCGGTCCCCGGCGACACGGAGGGACCAGCGACACCAGGCGGCCGGGGCCGGATCGGGTCACCGGCGCCCGGATCTCCCCCACCGTCCCGGCGTGCCCTCCGCGCGGTCGGTGGGTGCGGCCGGGGAGAATGACCCCCATGGCACGGCGCAGCAAGCAGGAACCACTCCCGGACGACTTCGAGGAGCACATCCTCGACACCGACATCCGCGACGAGATGCAGTCGTCGTTCCTGGAGTACGCCTACTCGGTCATCTACTCCCGCGCCCTGCCGGACGCGCGCGACGGCCTCAAGCCGGTGCAGCGCCGGATCCTCTACACGATGAACGACATGAACCTGCGGCCCGACCGCGGTCACGTCAAGAGCGCCCGCGTCGTCGGTGAGGTGATGGGGCGCCTGCACCCGCACGGCGACTCCGCCATCTACGACGCGCTGGTCCGGATGGCCCAGCCCTGGTCGATGCGGCTGCCGTTCATCGACGGCCACGGCAACTTCGGCTCGCCCGACGACTCCCCCGCCGCCATGCGTTACACCGAGTGCCGGATGGCGCCGTCCGCGATGGCGATGACGGAGTCGATCGACGAGGACACCGTCGACTTCCGGGCGAACTACGACAGCCGCGAGTTCGAGCCGAGCGTGCTGCCGGCCGCGATCCCGAACCTGCTGGTCAACGGCACCACCGGCATCGCCGTCGGCATGGCCACCAACATGGCCCCGCACAACCTGGTCGAGGTCGTACAGGCGCTGCGCCACCTGATCCAGCACCCGAAGACCGACGTCGACGGCCTGATGCGGTTCATCCCGGGCCCCGACCTGCCGACCGGCGGCAAGATCGTCGGACTCGACGGCATCCGGGACGCCTACGAGACCGGCCGCGGCACGTTCAAGATGCGCGCCACCGCGCGGGTCGAGACCTTCGGCCGTCGCAAGGGCATCGTGGTCACCGAGCTGCCCTACAACGTGGGCACCGAGAAGGTCATCGAGCGGATCAAGACGCTGGTCCAGGGCAAGAAGCTGCAGGGCATCGCCGACCTCAAGGACCTCACCGACCGCGAGAGCGGCCTCCGCCTGGTGATCGAGGTGAAGAACGGCTTCGTCCCCGAGGCGGTCCTGGAGCAGCTCTACAAGCTGACGCCGATGGAGGACTCCTTCGGCATCAACGCGGTCGCGCTCGTCGACGGCCAGCCCCGGACCCTGGGCCTGAAGCAGATGCTCGAGGTCTTCCTGGGGCACCGGTACGACGTCGTCCGCCGCCGCAGCCAGTTCCGCCGCACCAAGAAGGCCGAGCGCCTGCACCTGGTCGACGGCCTGCTGATCGCGCTGCTCGACATCGACGAGGTCATCCAGGTCATCCGCACCAGCGACGACTCCGGTGCCGCCAAGGAGCGGCTGATGAGCGTCTTCGACCTCTCCCAGCCGCAGGCCGAGTACATCCTCGAGATGCAGCTGCGCCGGCTCACCCGCTTCTCCCGGATCGAGCTGGAGAAGGAGCAGGAGACGCTGCGCCGCGAGATCGAGGAGCTGGACGCGATCCTCGGTGACGACGCGCTGCTGCGGAAGGTGGTCTCCGACGAGCTGGCCGAGGTGGCCAAGACCTACGGCACCCCGCGTCGTACCGTCCTGCTGGAGTCGGCCGGCTCGGCCGCGGTCGCCGCCGCGGCGGCACCGCTGGAGGTCGCCGACGACCCCTGCTTCGCGCTGCTCTCCGCGACCGGGCTGCTGGCCCGCACCTCCTCCGCCGAGCCCGTCGGCTCGGGCGGCGGCCGCGCCAACCACGACGTGATCACCTCGGCGGTGGCCACCACCGCCCGCGCCGACATCGGCGTGCTCACCTCCGCCGGCCGCCTGCTGCGGCTGGGCGTGCTGGACCTGCCCGCGATCCCGGCGTCGGCCAACGAGCCGAACCTGCAGGGCGGCCTGCCGCTGAGCGAGGTGCTGGCGCTGGACGCCGGCGAGCGGGCGATCGGGCTGTGCGCCCTCACCAGCGACGGACCCGGCCTCGCGCTCGGCACCCGCCAGGGTGTCGTCAAGCGGGTCAACCCCGAGGTCCTGGGCAAGGACGAGTGGGAGGTGATCGGCCTCAAGGACGGCGACGAGGTGGTCGGCGCGGTCCAGCTGCGCTCGGGCACCGAGGAGCTGTGCTTCATCACCACGGACGCCCAGCTGCTGCACTTCGGCGCCGACGTCGTCCGGCCCCAGGGCCGCTCCGGCGGCGGCATGGCCGGCGTCCGGGTGGCCGACGGCCAGCGGGTGCTCTGGTTCGGCGTCCTCGAGCAGTCGCTGCTCGACGCCGGTGCCGTCGTGGTCACGGCGTCCGGCTCGTCCACGGCCCTGCCGGGCACCGAGCCCGGCGCGGTCAAGGTGACCGAGTTCTCCGAGTACCCGGGCAAGGGGCGCGCCACCGGCGGCGTCCGCTGCCACCGGTTCCTCAAGGGCGAGGACACCCTGGTCTTCGCCTGGGCCGGACCGGCGCCCGCCCGGGCCGGCGCCTCCAGCGGCGCCCCGGTCGACCTGCCGCCCGCCACCGGGCGGCGGGACGGCTCCGGCGTGCCGAGCAGCCAGCCCATCGCCGCCTGCGCGGGGCCGCTGAGCAGCGTCCTCGGCGACGCGTCCGGTTCCGGCGGCGACCCGGCGCCGGCGGCCGGCTGACGTGTGTCAGGGTGACCCCATGACGCCGTCGCGCCAGTCGCTCCTCGCTGCCCTCCTGCTCGCTCCGCTCGCGCTGACCGCCTGCTCCGGCGACGACGAGCCCGCGGCGGCGGAGCAGACCCCGGAGGAGGTGCTCGCCGCGGCCAAGGAGAAGCTCGACGCCACGAGCGGCGTGGAGGCGACGCTCGGCACGGACGAGGACCCGGGCACCGACTACCTCTCGGAGGCCGAGGGCACCATCGTCGCCGACCCCGCCTCGTTCGAGGGCGTCATCGCCGGACGCGTCTCGGGCATCCCGGCCAGCGACATCGACGTGGTCTCGGTCGACGGCACCGTCTGGATCGACGTTCCCCTGATCGGCTGGACCGACGAGTTCCAGCCCAAGGACTTCTGCGGCCCCGACCCGGCGATGCTGCTCGACCCGACCGCGGGCGTCTCCGGCGTCCTCACCGCCGCCACCGGCCTCGAGGAGGGCGAGTCCGCGCGGGACGAGGTCGACCCGTCGATCGTGATCACCCCCTACACCGGCACGGTCCCCGGCGACGCGATCCGCGAGGTGCTGCCCTGCACCGACGCCGACGAGGTGGACGCCACGTTCAACGTCGACGAGGACGGCTACCTGCGCACGGCCGACATCACCGGCTCGTTCTTCCCCGACGCCGACCCGATCACCTACCGGATCTCGATCGCCGAGTACGACGTGACCAAGGACATCTCGGCGCCGAAGTGAGGCCGGCCGTCATGGGGGATGCGACGACCATGAACCGACTGCTCCTGGGGTTCTGCGCGTTCGCGGTGGCGTTCGCCGCCGTCGACACCTACGTCGTCGTGCTCGCGCTGCCGGACATGATGGCGGCGGTCGGGATCTCCATCGAGGAGCTGCAGCGGGCGGCGCCGATCGTCTCCGGCTTCCTGCTCGGGTACGTCGCCACGCTCCCCCTCATCGGCCGCGTCGCCGACCTGCGTGGCCAGGTGCCGGTGCTCCGGATGTCGCTGGTCCTGTTCTCCCTCGGCTCGGCGCTGACCGCCGTCGCGCCGGACCTGGTCACGATGGTCGCCGGCCGGTTCCTCCAGGGCGTCGGCGGCGGCGGGCTGGTGCCGGCGACGATGTCGCTGGTCGCGGCGATGTACCCGGCGCACCGGCGCGGCATCCCGCTCGGCCTGGTCTCCGCCGTCCAGGAGTTCGGCAGCGTGCTGGGCCCGCTGTACGGCGCGGTCATCCTCGCCTTCGGCTCCTGGCGCGCCATCTTCGCGCTCAACCTCGCCGTCGGCGCGCTGCTGGTGGTCGCGGTCCGCGTCGTCGGCCGCGGCACCGGCCCGCGGCCCGAGCGCCGCCGGGTGCCGGACCTGGTCGGGCTGGCCGCCCTGCTGGTGACGCTCGTCGCCGGCACGGTCACGTTCGTCCAACCACCCTCCCTCAAGCGCGACCTGACCTGGGGCCAGCTCTTCATCCCGTACGTCGACGACGGCTCCCGCTGGGTCACACCGGTCGGGCTGGTCACGATCGTCGCGGCGGCGGTGCTGCTGACCTGGTGCTGGTGGGGCCCCGACCCGCTGATCGACCTGCGCGGCTGGGTGCGCTCCGCGGTCGAGGCCGACCTGGTCGGCGCGCTGCTGCTCGGCGCCGCCCTCGCCGGCGTCGTGCTGGCCTTCGCCACCGCCGACCCCGAGGTGGCCGTCTTCTCGCCGCAGGGGCCGTGGTTCCTGCTGGCCTCGGTGGCGGCCGCCGCCGCGTTCGTGGTGCACCTGCGGCGCGCCGAGCGGCCCGTGGTGCCCCGCGGAGCTCTCCGGGCGACGCCCGCGTGGGGCTCCCTGATCGTCAGCTTCCTCGTCGGCTGGGCGCTGATCGCGGCGCTGGTCGACATCCCGCTGTTCGCCAGGACCACCGTCTACCCGGACTCCCAGCTCTCCGCCGCGCTCGTGCTGCTGCGGTTCCTGGTGGCGCTGCCGTTCGGCGCCCTGCTCGGCGGCTGGCTGCTGCACCGGCTCCCCGCCGGGGCGGTGGCCTGCGGCGGCATGCTCGCCGCCGCGGCGGCGTTCGCGTGGATGGCCCGCTGGGACATGACCAGCCTGGAGTCGCTGACCGCCAACGTGCCGCTGGTCCTCGGCGGCCTCGGCTTCGGGCTGGCCCTGGCTCCGGTCAACGCCGCGATGCTGGCCAGCACCACCGACGACAGCCACGGCCTCGCCTCGGCGCTGGTCGTGGTGGCCCGGATGGTCGGCATGCTGGTCGGCATCTCGGCGCTGACCACCATCGGCCTGCGCCGGCTCTACGAGGCCCGCGCCGAGCAGCCCGACCTCGGGCTCAGCGAGCTCGGCGTGCTGCAGGAGCAGGCCGTCTTCGCCGGTGCCGCACTGGCCGCGACCGCGGCGGGTCTGCTGGCCGTCGTACTGCTCCGCTCGGCGCCGACCCGGGACGTCCCGGTGGCCGAGGCGCTGCGCGCCGGCGGCTGACGACCAGCGCGCGACCGGTGCCCGACCGGTGGTGGCGGCGCTGGTGGGCGCCGCTACTCTCACCCCATGGGTGACTTCGACGACCTGCTGTCCGCGAACCGCGACTTCGCGGGCTCCGACTTCGACTTCGGCGGCTTCGACGGCGTCGCGCACGCCGGCGTGGCGCTGGTGACCTGCATGGACTCCCGGATCGATCCGCTGCGGATGCTCGGGCTGAAGCCGGGCGACGCCAAGATCTTCCGCAACCCGGGCGCGCGCGTGACCGAGGCGGCCCTGGAGGCGATCGTCCTCGGCGTCCACCTGCTGCGCGTGGAGCGCGTCCTGGTGGTGCCGCACACCCGCTGCGCGGTCGCCTCGAACTCCGAGGAGACGCTGCGCGAGCGCGTCGCCGCCTCGGCCGGCACCGACGCCACCTGGCAGCGGTTCCACGTGGTGGAGGACCAGGCCGCGACCCTGGGCCTGGACATCCACCGCATCACCAGCCACCCGCTGGTCCCCGACACCGTCAAGGTCGGCGGCTTCATCTACGACGTCGACTCCGGCCTCCTCGAGCAGAAGTACTGATACATGCCCCTCTCCCCTCTCGGGACGCCGCGGTCCGCCGCGGCCACCACCGCCCTCATGCTCGGATCCGGTGAGCTCGGCAAGGAGGTGGTGATCGAGCTCCAGCGCCTCGGCGTGGAGACGGTCGCCGTCGACCGGTACGCCGACGCGCCGGCGATGCAGGTCGCCCACCGCTCGCACGTCATCGACATGCAGGACGCCGACGCCCTGCGCGCGCTGCTCCGCGAGGAGCGGCCCGACGTCGTCATCCCCGAGATCGAGGCGATCGCCACCGGCGTGCTGGCCGAGCTCGAGGCGGCCCAGGAGTGGCCGCTGCGGGTCGCGCCGACGGCCCACGCCACGGTGCTGACGATGAACCGCGAGGGCATCCGGCGCCTGGCCGCCGAGGAGCTCGGGCTGCCGACGTCGCCGTACGCCTTCGTGGAGTCGCTGGCCGAGCTGGAGGCGGCGGCGGCCGACCTGGGCTGGCCGGTCGTGGTGAAGCCGGTGATGTCCTCCTCCGGCAAGGGCCAGTCGCTGGTCCGCACGCCCGAGGACGTCGCGGCGGCCTGGGAGTACGCCCAGACCGGCGGCCGCGGCACCCAGACCACCCGGTGCATCGTCGAGGGCTTCGTCGCCTTCGACACCGAGATCACCATGCTGACCGTGCGCCACTCCGGCGGCACGTTCTTCCTGGACCCCGTCCACCACCTGCAGAAGGACGGCGACTACTGCGAGTCCTGGCAGGACCCGACCGACGGCTCGGCGCTGGCGCCCGCGGTGGTCGCCGCCGCCCAGGACGTCGCGAAGAAGGTCACCGACGCCCTCGGCGGCTACGGCCTGTTCGGGGTCGAGCTGTTCCTGGCCGGCGAGGACGTGATCTTCTCCGAGGTCTCCCCGCGCCCCCACGACACCGGCCTGGTCACCCTGGTCAGCCAGGACGTCAGCGAGTTCGGGCTGCACGCCCGCGCGGTCCTCGGCCTGCCGGTGGCCGCCACCCGGCTGCCCGGCGCCGCGGCCTCCTGGCCCGTCAAGGTCTCCGGCCACGGCGTACCGTCCTTCGACGGCCTCGCCGACGCCTACGCGGTCGACCCGAGCGTGCAGGTCCGCCTCTTCGGCAAGCCCCGCGTGGAGGGCGAGCGCCGCGTCGCCGTCGCCCTGGCCCGCGGCGCCACCACCGAGGAGGCCCGCGCGAACGCCGAGGCCGCCGCGAACGCGCTGACGGTCACCCTCACCTAACCGCGAGTTGGGGGAAAACGACCTCCGAGTCCCGGCTTGGCGACACCTAGGCGTCGCCAAGCCGGGACTCGGAGGTCGTTTTCCCCCAACTCGCGCTACAGGTGGTCGCGCAGCGCCCGGTCGACCAGGGCGCCCGGCAGGTCGTCGAGGCGGGACGCCAGGGTGGCGAGGTCGCCGATGCCGGTGACCAGGTCCAGCCACGCCTCGGTCTCCCCCACCGGGTCGGCGCCGAGCGCGACGTCGAGCAGGAGCGGGCAGTCGACGGCGCCGCCGTCCGGCTCGGGCGGCAGCTCGGGCGTCCAGCAGCCGACCTCGAGCCGCAGCGGCGCCTGCGGGCCGGCGGCCTCGGCGCGCAGGTCGACGTACCAGAACAGGGCGTCGACTGGGATCCGCAGGTGACCGCGGCGCGCCTTGGCACCGCGCCGCTTGAGCAGCGCGGTGACCGCCTTCCTCGTCTCCGGGACCGTCATCGTCGAACCCACCCGCTCAGGCGTCCAGCGCCTCGACGTCCACCTCGTAGGCGCCCTGCACGATGAACTCCTTGCGCGGCGCCACCTCCGAGCCCATCAGCAGCTCGAAGACCTCGGTCGCCTCCTGGGCGTCGTCGACGGTGAGCCGGCGCAGGGTCCGGCGGCGCGGGTCCATCGTGGTCTCGGCCAGCTGGTCGGCGTCCATCTCGCCCAGACCCTTGTAGCGCTGCACCGGGTCCTTCCAGCGGACGTTCTTCCTCTTCAGCTCCGCGAGCTTCCGCTGCAGCTCGTCGTCGGAGTAGGTGTAGACGTACTTCTCCTGCCCCTTCTTGGGGTTGGAGATCTCGATCCGGTGCAGCGGCGGCACCGCGGAGAAGACACGGCCCTCCTGCACCAGCTCCGGCATGTACTTGAAGAAGAGCGTCGCCAGCAGGCACCGGATGTGGGCACCGTCGGAATCGGCGTCGGCCATGAAGATGATCCGGCCGTAGCGCGCGGCCTCGAGGTCGAAGGTGCGCCCCGAGCCCGCGCCGACGACCTGGATGATCGAGGCGCACTCGGCGTTCTTCAGCATGTCGCCGACCGAGGCCTTCTGCACGTTGAGGATCTTGCCGCGGATCGGCAGCAGCGCCTGGAACTCGGAGTTCCGGGCGAACTTCGCCGTGCCCAGCGCCGAGTCACCCTCCACGATGAACAGCTCGGAGCGCTCGTTGTCGTTCGACCGGCAGTCGGCCAGCTTGGCCGGCAGGGTCGAGGACTCCAGGGCGTTCTTCCGGCGCTGGGTCTCCTTGTGCTGGCGGGCCGCGACGCGGGTCTTGGCGGCGCCGACCACCTTCTCCATCAGGAGCTTGGCCTGCGCCTTCTCGGCCCGCTTGGTGGTGGTCAGGAACTCCTTGAGCTGTGCCGCCACGATCTTGCGGACCGCGCCGCGCACGGCGGGCGTGCCGAGGATCTCCTTGGTCTGCCCCTCGAACTGCGGCTCGGCCAGGCGCACGGTCACCACGCCGGTCAGGCCCTCGAGGATGTCGTCCTTGATGACGTCGTCGTCGTTGACCTTGAGCGCCTTCGACGCGCGCATCGCCTCGTTGAAGGTCTTGGTCAGCGCCGCCTCGAAGCCGGAGACGTGGGTGCCGCCCTTGGGCGTGGCGATCACGTTCACGAACGAGCGCATCGTGGTGTCGTAGCCCGTCCCCCAGCGCACCGCGACGTCGACGGTGAGCTCGCGCTCGACGTCCTGCGGGACCAGGTGCCCGTGGTCGTCGAGGAGCGGCACGGTCTCGGTGAACGTGTCGGTGCCCTGCAGCCGGAGCACGTCGGTGACCGGCTCGTCGGAGGCGAGGAAGTCGCAGAACTCGGCGATGCCGCCGTCGTGGCGGAACTTCTCCTCGGTCGGCTCGGGGCCGCGCAGGTCGCGGATCACCAGCTCGAGGCCGGGCACGATGAACGAGGTCTGCCGCGCGCGGCCGATGAGCCCGTCGAGGACGAAGCCGGCGTCCTTGGTGAAGATCTGGCGGTCCGGCCAGAACCGGACCCGGGTGCCCGAGGTGCCCTTCGCGACGCGCTTGCCCTTGCGGGACAGTCCGACCTGCGGGGTGAACTTCGCCGACGGGCCGTCGCCGTCGAAGACGCCCGGGACACCGCGCTGGAAGGAGATGCCCTGCGTCGCCGGCGACCGGTCGACGTCGATGTCCATGCGGCTCGACAGCGCGTTGACGACCGACAGGCCCACGCCGTGCAGGCCACCGGTGGCCGCGTACGACGAGCCGCCGAACTTGCCGCCGGCGTGCAGCTTGGTGGCGACCAGCTCGACGCCGGTCATGCCGCTCTTGGGCTCCTTGTCGGTCGGGATGCCACGACCGTCGTCGTACACCTCGACCGAGCCGTCGGCGTGCAGCGTGACCTCGACGCGGTGCGCGGCACCGGCGAGCGCCTCGTCGACGCCGTTGTCGATGATCTCCCAGACGCAGTGCATGAGGCCCCGGGTGTCGGTGGACCCGATGTACATGCCCGGACGCTTCCGCACGGCCTCGAGGCCCTCGAGCACCAGGAGGTGGGCAGCGGTGTAGGTGTTGTCGGCGATGGTGGAACTCCCTTCGAACGCAAGCCAAATCTACCCGCGACACGCCGGAGGTCGTTGCAGGCACACCCGAGGAACGTGGGCCACCATGTCGCCACCGGCCAGCGCACGGGCATCTGCGCCGGGGGCGGCATCGGGGTCGCTGAGGAGGCGCCCGCCGCGGCCGGTCACAAGGTTGTTTCGGGCCGTGAAATTCTGGTCACCCGCGGCGGTTCCCGTGGTTGTATGACGTGGGTCAGACCACACGTGGACGGGAATCTTTGATCCAGCCGCTACGTTGATCCGGGCGACACCCTTTTCGGGTGCCGAAGGAAGAGAGAGAGGCCGTCGTGACAACTGCCGTTGCCCCCAGCGCCCCGCTGACCGCCGAGGACCGGTGCGACCGGTGCGGCGCTCAGGCCTACCTCCGTGTCGAGCTCAACTCCGGGGGGGAGCTGCTGTTCTGCGCTCACCACGCCCGTGAGCACGGCACGGCGCTGAAGGAGATCGCCCACCGCGTCCACGACGAGACGCACAAGCTGACCGGAACTCCGGCCACCGCGCCCGACGACGAGCGCTGACGCCCACCCACCATCAGTCGACGAAGGGTCCCGGGTTCACCGGGGCCCTTCGTCGTACCCGGACCCGTTCCGGGCCGCCTCCCCCACGACCGTCAGGAATCCACCCGCACCATGGGCATCGTCTTCGCTCTCGCCGCCGCCACCGCCTACGGCGTCTCGGACTTCGTCGGGGGCATCGCCTCCCGTCGTACGACGGCCTGGCCGGTGGCGCTGCTCTCGGTGGTGGGCGGCCTGGTCGGTGCCCTCGTGATGGCGGCGACCATCCAGGGCGACCCGACCACCGCCGACCTGCTGTGGGGCGCGCTGGCCGGTGTCGGTAGCGGCGCGGGCACGGCGTTCCTCTACCGCGGCTTCGCCACGGGTCGGATGGGGGTCGTGGCGCCCGTCTCGGCCGTGGGCGCGGCCCTGCTGCCGGTGGCCGTCGGCGTGCTGACCGGCGAGCGCCCCGAGGCGCTGGTGTGGCTCGGGATCGCGGCCGCCCTGCCCGGCATCTGGCTGGTGGCACGGGATCCGAACGCCGACCCCGACGCGCCCGGTGGCACCGCCGGCCTGGTCGACGGCGTCCTCGCCGGCGTCGGCTTCGGCGTGCTGTTCCTGGCGCTGGGCCAGGTGCCCGACGGTGCCGGGTACTGGCCCCTGGCGATGGTCCAGGTCGCCGCGATGGCGACCATCCTCGTGCTCGCCGGCGCGTTCGGCGTGGAGTGGCGCCCGACGGAGCGCAGCGAGGGCTGGGGCTTCGTGGCCGGCCTCCTGGCCAGCGCGGCGGTGCTCTTCTTCCTCCTGGCCACCCAGTCCGACCTGCTCACCATCGCTGCCGTGCTCACCTCGCTCTACCCCGCCGTGACGGTGCTGCTCGCGGCCGTGGTGCTGCGCGAGCACATCTTCCGGCCGCAGGCGGTCGGCCTGGCGCTGTGCGGCAGCGCCGTCGCGCTGGTCGCGCTCGGCTGACCGGATCGGCCGATCCCGCCCGCGGCCACCTCGGCGGGTCTAGCGTGCCCGCATGCGAAGGACGCTGGCCGCGCTCCAGCTGATCGGCTTCCTGGTCGCCGGGCTGGCGATGGTCGCCCCGGACCCGGGCCGCCTGGTGCGGGACTGGGCCGGCTCGACGATCTATCCCTGGTGGGCGGCGGTGTACGCCGTGGCGGGCGTGGCTGGCGCCGCGGCACTGCTCCTCGCCCCCGACCGGCGCTGGGCACCCGCGGTCACGGCCGCGCTCGTGGTGCCGGCAGCTCAGCTGGCCGGGTACGGCCTCGTGGCGGTCAAGCACTGGAAGCCGGCAATCGGCATCGGCGGGAACTACGCCGGCAAGCCCGACGAGCTCGCAGCCCTCGCGGCCGTCGTCGCCGTGGCGGCCGCGGTGGCGACGGCGTGCGCGCTGGCCCAGCTCGTCTCGTGGCGCGCGTTCACGGCGCGCCCCGACCCCGCCACCGCCCTACTCCTCGGCTGCGCTGGCGCGCTGGTCGTCGTGGCCCTGCCCGTCGGCATCGCCGAGGGCGCTCCGGACCTGCTGGACGCCACGTCGCTCGGCGCCTTCGCGCTCGCCTACTCGGCGCCGATCGGCCTCTGGGTGGCGGGCGCCGGATGGCTCCGGGCTCCGCTGCGAGCGACGGCGATCGGCTCGTGCGCCGCGGCCGCCGGGTTGTCGGCGCTGATGATCAGGCCCGAGCTGAGCCACCACCATGGACGCCCCGCGCTGCTCGCGACCGCCCTGCTGCTCGCCGCCCTCGCCGCTCTCGCCGCTCGCACCACCGCCCAGCCGGGCACACCGGGGCAAAAACGACGCCGAGTCGGCAGAAACTCTCTGCCGACTCGGTGAGTCCCACGCCGAGTCGGCAGAAAGTTCCTGCCGACTCGGCGTCGGGTGATCAGTCGAGGTAGTCGCGCAGGACCTGCGAGCGCGACGGGTGCCGCAGCTTCGACATGGTCTTCGACTCGATCTGGCGGATCCGCTCGCGGGTCACGCCGTAGACCTTGCCGATCTCGTCGAGCGTCTTGGGCTGGCCGTCGGTGAGGCCGAACCGCATCGAGACCACGCCGGCCTCGCGCTCCGACAGGGTGTCGAGCACGGCGTGCAGCTGCTCCTGCAGCAGCGTGAAGCTGACCGCGTCGGCGGGCACGATGGCCTCGGAGTCCTCGATCAGGTCGCCGAACTCGGAGTCGCCGTCCTCACCCAGCGGGGTGTGCAGCGAGATCGGCTCGCGGCCGTACTTCTGGACCTCGACGACCTTCTCCGGGGTCATGTCGAGCTCCTTGGCGAGCTCCTCCGGGGTGGGCTCGCGGCCCAGGTCCTGCAGCATCTGGCGCTGCACGCGGGCGAGCTTGTTGATGACCTCGACCATGTGGACCGGGATCCGGATGGTCCGGGCCTGGTCGGCCATCGCGCGGGTGATCGCCTGGCGGATCCACCACGTCGCGTAGGTCGAGAACTTGTAGCCCTTGGTGTAGTCGAACTTCTCGACCGCGCGGATCAGACCGAGGTTGCCCTCCTGGATCAGGTCCAGGAAGAGCATGCCGCGGCCGGTGTAGCGCTTGGCGAGCGAGACGACGAGACGCAGGTTGGCCTCGAGCAGGTGGTTCTTGGCGCGGCGACCGTCCTCGGCGATCCACTCCAGCTCCTCGTGGAGCTTGGGCGCGATCTTGCCGCCCCCGCCGAGCTTCTCCTCGGCGAAGAGGCCGGCCTCGATCCGCTTGGCGAGCTCGACCTCCATCTCGGCGTTGAGCAGCGGGACCTTGCCGATCTGCTTGAGGTAGTCCTTGACCGGGTCGGCGGTCGCACCCGCGACCATGACCTGCTGCTCGGGCTCGTCGGTGTCGTCGGCGGCCGAGACGACGAAGCTGGCTTCCTTCTCGTCCTCGGCGATCGACGGGTCGGACTTCACATCCTTCTCGAACTGCTCGTCGGAGATGTCCGGGAGCACCTTCTTGCCGTCGGGGCCCACCGCGGGGGCCTGCGCCGCGGCGGCGGGCTCGGCGTCGGCGGCCTTCTTGGCGGGCGCGGCCTTCTTCGCAGGAGCCTCGGCGGCGGCCTTCTTGGCCGGGGCCGCCTTCTTGGCGGCGGCCTTCTTGGTGGCGGTCCTCGACGTGGCCGCGACCGCCCGGGTGTCCGCGGGCATCGCCACGGTGATCCCCAGGCCGGTGATGTGGGCCATCAGCGGCTTGAGCTGGGCCGGCGCGACGGCGGCGTCGGTGAACGCCTGGCGCACATCCTCGGGAGTCACGCTCCCGGTCGGGGCCGCACGCTCGATGAGAGCGACGATGGAGGGGTGCTCAAGCACCTCGGTCGGGACCTTGCGTGCGTTCGAGGACACGAACACCTCTCGATACTTGCGGAGATTCCGATACGGGCAGTCAGGGCGCGGCGAAGCCCGGAGGCGTCAAGACCGCTTGCCTTCATTGTGCCACGGCCGCGGTGAAGTCCTGAGCCGGCCCAGACCTTTTCCCGCCCCGACGCCGTCGCCGCCGCCGTGACACCGACCACGAGCCGGTACGCCGGCAGGCGGGCCGCGGCCCTGTCCGGCCGGTCCGCCACGCCGCGGACGCCATGGCGAACCTCACGCCGGGGTCGGGACCGGGTCGGGCCCGGGACCAACCTCAGGCACCGGCCTTGGCGGCGGCCTTCTTCTGCTTCTTGTAGTCGCGGACCTTCTGCAGCGAGTCGGGGTCGACCACGTCGGCGACCGAGCGGTAGCCCTCGAGCGCGTAGTCGCCGGACACCTTCTCCCAGCCGGCCGGGACCACGCCGAGCTGCTTGGCCAGGAGGGCGACGAAGATCTTCACCTTCTGCGCGCCGAAGCCGGGCAGCGCCTGGAGTCGCTTGGCGAGGTCCTTGCCGTCGGCGGCCTCGGTCCAGATGCGGGAGGCGTCGCCGTCGTACTCGTCGGTGACGATCCGGGCCAGCTCCTGCAACCGCGCCGACATCGAGCCCGGGAACCGGTGGATCGCCGGCGTGGTGGCGCAGAGGGCGGCGAACTCCTCCGGGTCGGCCGCGGCGATCTGCGCAGGGTCGAACGAGCCGAGCCGGCCGTTGACCTTGTGCGGGCCCGCGAAGGCGTGCTCCATCGGGTACTGCTGGTCCAGCATCATCCCGACCAGAAGCGCGAACGGGGAGTCGGTGAGCAGCTGGTCGGCGGCGTCGTCGCCGGTGATGTGGATCGCCATGCGCCCATTGTCCCTGCGCCCCGGAAGACGCGCACAACGCCGTCCCCCGCGCGGTCCGCGCGCCCGGGTGTGGCGCGCGCGCCTGTCACCCGCAGTCAAAGAGTTGTCGCGCCAGGTCAAGTCTCGGCGCAAGGAATCTGCCCACGATGAAGGGCGAGAGGTCCGAACGCGTCCTCACCCGGATAGGAGATTCCATGGCACTCAACGACGAGGGCACCATGATCCGCGCCGTCGTGCTCACCGACGGCAAGCTCGAGCTGACCGAGATCCCCGAGCCCACGCCCGGTCCCGGCGAGGTCCTGGTCGACGTGCTGGCCACGGGCATCTGTGGCTCCGACAAGTCCTGCATCCACCACCCCGAGGCGTTCAACGCCGCCTCGCAGCGCAACTTCGGCGTGGAGATGCTCGACCTCACCAAGCCGCTCGTCCTCGGCCACGAGTTCTCCGCGAAGATCGCCGCCTACGGCCCCGACACCGAGCAGAAGCTCCCCGTCGGCACCCGCGTCGTCGCCGTACCCGCGCTGCCGCGCGAGCAGAGCGTCCTGGTCGGCTTCGGCGGCATCGAGACCCCCGGCGGCTTCGCCGAGAAGGCCGTCGTCAACGAGCAGCTGCTGGTCCCGGTCCCGGACAACGTCTCCGACGAGCTCGCCGCGCTCACCGAGCCGATGGCTGTGGCGCTGCACTCGCTGAACCGCATCGAGATCGACGAGAACGACGTGCCGCTGGTCGTCGGCTGCGGCCCGATCGGCCTGGCCACCATCCTGCTGCTCAAGGCCCGCGGGATCGGCCCGGTCGTGGCCACCGACCTCTCGCCCGAGCGGCGCGAGTTCGCCAAGCGCGTCGGTGCCGACGTGGTGGTCGACCCGGCCACGGACAACGCCTACCAGGCGTGGATGGCCGCCGCGGCGACCGACGACCCGGCCAAGATGGCGACGCCCACCATGGTCGCCGGCCAGCTGCCGCTGCGCCCGACCGTCGGCTTCGAGTGCACCGGCGTCCCCGGCCTGCTGGCCCAGATGATGACCGGCGCTCCCCCGGCGAGCCGGATCATGGTGTCCGGAATGAACCTCGGCGACGACGTCATCCAGCCCGGCACCGGCATCCTCAAGGAGCTGGACATCAAGTTCACGCTCTACTACACGCCGCAGGAGTACGCGCAGGCCCTCGGCATCATGGCCTCGGGCGAGGTCGACGCCTCGCCGCTGATCACCGGCGAGGTCGGGTACGACGGCATCGCGGACGCGGTCGCGAAGCTCGGCACCTCGCCGACCGACGCGAAGATCCTGATCAAGCCCGGTCTCTGACCTGACCGGACCCGGTCCCCGAGACCGGCTGATCGACCCCTTCGGCTGGGGCGGGTGCTACCCGCCCCAGCCGAACGCGTTCGCGCCGCCGAGCACCACGGCGGCCCACAGGGCCAGCGACGCGATCCCCAGCCACACCGGGCGGCGCGGGGCGGTGTGGAACGCCCGGAAGCAGGCCGCCAGCAGCACCGCCCAGGCCAGCAGCAGGGCGGCCAGCACCCACCACGGGACGATCGCGGCGCTGGCCAGGTAGAGCAGCAGCGACGCGGCCATCACCACCAGGCCGGCGAACGGCCACGGCGAGACCGGGCGACCGGTCGCCGGGTCGAGGCTGACCCGCCGCACCCGGCGCCGACGCGCCACTCAGTCCCCGCTCTCGGCGTCCCCGGACGGCTCGACGTCGTCGTTCCAGGCCGGGTCGTGCTCCCAGGCCTCGGTGCGCTCGGCGGCCTTCTCCAGCGCCCGCGCGGCCTCGGCCTCGGTCTCGTAGGGACCCAGCCGGTCCTTGTTCGGGCAGCCCTCGGTGCCCTCGACGGTGTGGTGCTTGAGACAGAACCAGTACGCCATGGGGTGAACCTACTCCGTACCACCGCCCGCGCCCGCCGATCCGCGGCCCCGACGCAACACGAGCGTTACCCGGCATGAGTAGGGTCCGGACATGAGCACCATGTTCGACGGCTACGGCGCAGGCGGGCCGGCCTTTGACGAGATGTTCGACGGTGCGCAGCTGCGCTCGCCGTACCTCCGCCTGCGCGACTCCCTCGAGAAGATGACGACCCCCGAGCTGGTCAGCCGGGTCGAGGCGCTGCAGGCCAGCTACCTCGACCAGGGCGTCACGTTCGACATCGGCGGAGAGGAGCGTGCGTTCCCGCTCGACATCCTGCCGCGGGTGATCGAGACCGACACCTGGTCCACGATCAACCGCGGGGTGCAGCAGCGCGTCAAGGCGCTCGAGATGTTCCTCTCGGACGTGTACGACGCCGGCAACGTGTTCAACGACGGCGTGATCCCGCGCGAGGTCATCATGACCTCCTCGCACTTCCACCGGGCCGCGGCCACGATCCGGCCCGCCAACGGCGTGCGGGTGCACGTCGCCGGGATCGACCTGATCCGCGACAACGCCGGCGAGTTCCGGGTGCTCGAGGACAACGCCCGCGTGCCGTCGGGCGTCTCGTACGTGATGACCAACCGGCGCGCCATCTCCGCCGCGCTGCCCGAGACGATCACCCAGCACCGGATCCGCCCGGTCGCGGGCTACCCGCAGCGGCTGCTCTCCGCGCTGCGGGCCGCGGCGCCGGCCGGTGTCACCGACCCGACCGTCGTGGTGCTGACCCCCGGCGTCTACAACGGCGCCTACTTCGAGCACGCCCTCCTGGCCCGGACGATGGGCGTGGAGCTGGTCGAGGGCCGCGACCTGGTCTGCCGCCGCGGCGAGGTGATGATGCGCACCACCAAGGGCCTGGCCCCGGTGCACGTGATCTACCGCCGCATCGACGACGAGTTCCTCGACCCGGTGCACTTCCGCGCCGACTCGATGCTGGGCTGCCCCGGCATGATCGACGCCGCGCGGGCCGGGAACGTGACGCTGGCCAACGCGGTCGGCAACGGCGTGGCCGACGACAAGCTCGTCTACACCTACCTGCCCGACATCATCCGCTACTACCTCTCCGAGGAGCCGGTGCTGCGCAACGTCGACACCTGGCGCCTCGACGACCCGGAGTCCCGCGAGGAGGTGCTGGACCGGCTCGACGAGCTCGTCCTCAAGCCGGTCGACGGCTCGGGCGGCAAGGGCATCGTGATCGGGCCGCGCGCCACCGCCGAGGAGCTCGACGTGCTCCGGGTCAAGCTGCTGGAGGACCCGCGGGCGTGGATCGCCCAGCCGGTGGTGCAGCTCTCCACGGTGCCGACCTTCGTCGACGGCGAGCTCGGACCGCGCCACGTCGACCTGCGCCCGTTCGCGGTCAACGACGGCGACGACGTGTGGGTGCTGCCCGGCGGCCTGACCCGGGTGGCGCTGGCCAAGGGCGAGCTGATCGTGAACTCCTCGCGCGGCGGCGGGTCCAAGGACACCTGGGTGCTCGCCGGTCCGCTGGAGTCGATCACGGTCGGGCAGCAGCAGGAGCAGCAACAGCAGCAGGCCTCGGCCGCCGACTCGGTGGCCGGCGAGATCGCGACCGAAGGGACCGACGCATGCTGAGCCGGATCGCGGAGTCGATGTTCTGGATCGGCCGCTACGTCGAGCGGGCCGAGGACACCGCACGGATCCTCGACGTGCAGACCCAGCTGGTGCTGGAGGACGCGACCGTCGACGAGGAGCACACCTGCCGGGACCTGCTGGCCAGCATGGGCATCGAGCCCGAGGACTTCCCCGACACGCTGAGCGTGGACCGGGTGCTGGCGGCGCTGGCGTACTCGCCGTCCTCCCCGTGGTCGATCGCCAATGCCCTGACCTCGGCGCGCGAGGCCGCCCGCGGCGCCCGGGAGACGCTCTCGGTGCCGCTGTGGGAGGTCATCAACACGACGTACCTCTCGATCCCGTCGCGCCGCTTCGAGTCGCTGCGGCCGCCGTACGTCTTCCAGTGGGTGCGCGAGCGCGCCGCGCTGATCAACGGCACCGCGGACGCCACGATGACCCGCGACCTGGGCTGGCACTTCCTGGTGCTGGGGCGGTTCATCGAGCGCGCCGACATGACCTCGCGGATGGTCGCCTCGACGGCGCTCGCCGGAGGCTCGGCCGAGCAGTGGCGGACCACGCTGCGCGCCTCGGGCGCCTACGAGGCGTTCCTGCGCACCTACCGCGGCCTGGAGACCGAGCTGGCGGCGGCGGAGTTCCTGCTGCTGGACCGGCTCTTCCCACGGTCGGTGGCGTTCTCCCTGGCGCGGGCCGAGCAGTGCCTGGAGAACCTGGGCGACGAGCCGCGGCGGGCCGGGTTCGAGGACGAGGCGCACCGGCTGATCGGGCGGACGCGGGCCGAGCTGGAGTACCGGTCGCTCGCGGACCTGATCACGGGGTTGCCGGAGGAGATGGAACGGCTGCAGCAGACCTGCGCTGCGGCCACGGACGCGATCACCCGGCGCTACTTCGCGGGCGCCGAGGCGGTCTCCTGGAAGGGAGTGCGGGTGTGATGCAGCTGCGGATCGTGCACACCACCGAGTTCACCTACGACGGCACGGCCAGCGCGTCCTACAACCAGGCGCGGCTGAGGCCGGTGACCTCGCCGGAGCAGATCGTCGTGCACCACCGGCTCGAGGTGACGCCGGCGCCGTGGTCGTTCTCCTACAGCGACTACTTCGGCAACCTGGTCGCCGCCTTCGAGGTCGCGGACCCGCACGAGTCGATGAAGGTCGTCGCCACCTCGACCGTGCAGGTCAACCGCGCCGACCCGGCCGACCCGAGCACGCCGTGGGAGGCGTACGCCGAGCGCGAGATCGCCGACCGCTGGACCGAGTACCTGATGCTGCCCGAGCTCGTCGCCCCGCCCGCGGACTTCCTGGCCGAGGTGCGTGCGGTCGCCGACGTCGCCGCGCTGCCCGGCGCCGCCGCCCGCGAGATCTGCCGCCTGGTCCACGACGCGATCGAGTACCAGCCCGGCGCCACCGACGTCTCGACGCCGGCCGCCACCGCGTGGAAGCAGCGCGCCGGCGTCGTGCAGGACATGGTCCACCTCGCGATCGGCGCGCTCCGCGCCATCGGGATCCCGGCGCGCTACGTGTCCGGGTACGTGCACCCGTCCGTCGAGCCGGTGGTCGGCGAGACCGTGGCCGGCGACTCCCACGCCTGGCTGGAGTGGTGGGACGACGGCTGGCGCGGGTTCGACCCCAGCACCAACGCGGCCCCCGACGACCGGTACGTCGCGATCGCCCGCGGACGGGACTACGACGACGTGCCGCCGCTGCGCGGGATCTACTCCGGCGCCGAGACGTCGCAGATGGAAGTGTCCGTGCAGGTGACGCGGGTGTCCTGACGCTTGCTGCCGTTGCCCCCTGGTGGGTGGTGGGTCGTGTGCCTGAGGCCCTGGTCGGTGGTGGGTCGTGTGCCTGAGACCCCGGTCGGTGGTGGGTCGTGTGCCTGAGACCCCGGTCGGTGGTGGGTCGTGTGCCTGAGACCCCGGGCGGCGGTGGGTCGTGTGCCCGAGACCCCGGGTTGGGTGGGTCGTGTACCTGAGAACCCTCTATGCGCGGGTGTCAGGCACACGACCCATCTGGCAGCGGCGGGATCAGCTGGTCTAGCAGCAGTCGTGTACCCGAGAACCCGCTATGCGTAGGTCTCAGGCACACGACTCCCCCGCGGCGCCCGGACGCTGCCGCAGCGCGCGTCAGATGCGGCCGGCCAGCCGCTCTACCCGCAGCACGTCGAGCTCGTGCTCGACGTCGCCGCTCATCACGGCCGCGAGGCGCAGGTGGCCCAGCGCGTCGTCGTACCGGCTCTGGCGCTCCAGCGCCCGGCCGAGCGCGTGGCGCGCCCAGGTGTCGGACGGATCGTCCTCGACGAGCGCGGACAGCTCCTCCTCGGCCTTGACCAGCTGGGCGCGCATCATGAACGCCCACGCACGGAGACTGCGGAGACCCCGGTTGCGCGGGTCGGACTCCAGGGCGGGCTCGATGAGCAGCAGTGCCTCCCGCGGCGCGCGGCGGGACAGCAGGTCCCAGGCGTCGCGGTACGCCGTCTCCGGCGCGCCGGTCTGGCCGGGGAACACCACCGCGGGCGCGGCGAGGGTCGGTTCGGCGTCGAAGGCGGGCTCGTGCATGACCACCTCAACTGTGCGACCGGGCCGGTTGTTCCCTAGTCTGGAGGGCGGACGGGCTGGCCGGGCGACCGCGTGATCCCTTCGGGGGTCCCGAGGAAAGTCCGGGCTCCACAGAGCAGGGTGGTGGGTAACACCCACCCGAGGTGACTCGCGGGACAGTGCCACAGAGAACAGACCGCCGGTCTCCTCAGGGAGGCAGGTAAGGGTGAAACGGTGGGGTAAGAGCCCACCAGTGCCCCGGGTGACCGGGGCAGCTCGGCAAACCCCACCCGGAGCAAGACCAGACAGTGCACGACGGTTCCGACCGAGAGGGCTGCTCGCCCGAGTGCACGGGTAGGTCGCTCGAGGCCACCGGCAACGGTGGCCCTAGATGGATGGTCGCCCCCTGGCAACAGGGACAGAACCCGGCTTACAGGCCAGCCCGTCCCCTATAGGCCGCTGACCTGCGGAAACCCTGATCTCGGACTGTTTCAGTCCGCAGTTAGTCCGCACGAGTCCGCAGACCTGTGGCGCGCCGGTCGGATCGAACAACCATCCGCATCCGTCGCCCGGCACTAGCGTGCGCTGTCATGAGCGAGGGCGCCGTCGCGGATGAGAAGCGGATGAAGCTCCGCTACGCCGGCGCCTGCCGCCTCTGCGGCGCCGACCTACCGGCGCGGGCCGAGGCGATCTACGAACGCGCGACGAAGACCGTCCGGTGCGTCGACTGCTCCCCCACCGGCGCGGTGGCTGAGGTGCGAGCGCAGCAAACCTCGAAGTCACCGGAGCCGGACGAGCCGCTGACCCGGGTGGTCGAGCCTGTCGAGACCCCGGAGCCGATCGACGCCGGCACTCCCGGCGCCTCGGCCCGCCGCGAGTTCGAGCGTCGCCAGGCCAAGCGCGAGGACCGCATCCGCGAGAAGCACCCGAAGCTCGGCGGCCTCATCCTGGCGCTGAGTGACGATCCGCAGTCGACCACGGCCTGGAAGACCGGCGCCATCGGCGAGGAGCGCCTCGGCGAGAAGCTCAACGCGCTGGCCTCCGACTCGGTGCGCGTCCTCCACGACCGCCGCATCCCCGGCTCCCGGGCGAACATCGACCACATCGCGGTGACGCCGTCCGGCATCTACGTCATCGACGCCAAGCGTTACAGGGGCCGCCCGTCGCTCAAGGTCGAGGGCGGCCTCCTCCGCCCCCGCACCGAGAAGCTGCTCGTCGGCACACGCGACTGCACCAAGGTCGTCGAGGGCGTGCTCAAGCAGGTCGACGTCGTGCGTGGCATTGTCGGCGAACAAGTTCCGGTCACGGGCGTGCTCTGCTTCATCGAAGCCGACTGGCCGCTGATCGGTGGTGCCTTCACGACCCGCGGCGTAGAGGTTATTTGGCCGAAGAAGCTCTACCCGCGACTCATGGGGCCGGGACCTCTCGAAAGCGAGATCGCGGACCTCTACGCCGCGATCGCGGCCGCGCTACCTCGCTCCTGACGCCGTTGGATGGAGTCCGCAAGGCGCGTCGAACCGCCCACTATGACGCGGCCGGCGCGACCTACCGTCCTCGGTGGTTGTCCGCTCAGGTGGACCTAACAGGACAACTCTCGGGCCCTGGTCTCGCGCTGCGGAGGATCCCCGACATCGGGTTCGCGCAGGTCAGGACACCAGGCGGGCCGCCCAGCACTGGGTCCGGGCCACGTCAGAAGCAGGTTCGCCTGTCCGAGGAGGAGCAGGCCGAGGTGGTCGCCCGGCATGAGGCCGGCGCCTTCAAGAAGGAGCTGGCTCGCGCCTACGGCATCCACGTGGAAACGGTGCGGGCGATTATCAAGCGGCACGGTGATCGCCACTCACGACGTGCAGTCGCCGCCGGCCAATTGCAGTGGACCGGCGGCGATTGCGCTTCGAGCTACGCGATCAGCGACTCGTCACGCTCGGGCCCAAGGGGCTGGATGTCGAGCGCCAACGTCGCCGATCCCCGGCGCAGCGCAGGCACCTCGGTGTACGCCCGCAGGATAGGCAACGGTTCACCGAGACTGAGCCCAACGCGCTGTCGGGGTCCGCCGGTGGTCTCGTACGTCTCCTCGGTGGTGAAGACGCCGCGGATACGCCAGCAGCCGACCGGGGTCTGGTCGAATACGGCGACGACACGGTCGCAGGCGGAGGCCTTAGCGACGGTCATGGCCCAGGCGCGCTCGACCCAGGGCTCGAGCTCGGCGAGGGTGTAGGCGGGATCGAACGTCTTGTTGACGCTCACGAACATCACGGGGACAGGCATGTGTCACCACTTTCTGGCCGCTAGAGCAGCCGTCTGCTGACCGCCTTGTGCGGTCATAACGACATCGTAGTCCGTGGGGGCGACCCCAACGCCGCCGATCGAGGATGCGTCTAGCCAGCGACCGGGCGGAGCGCTGGCTCAGCCCGCTTCTCTGCCGACAAAACGGGCTGACTGCTCACGCCGTCGACTCCACGAAGTGCCTCGACAAACGCCGCGAGAAGACGGATTCGCTTCAACCAGGAGTTGGGCGCGGTGCTCGAGCTCCTCGGCTGTCTACGTCCTCCATGACCGGACGACCGGCGAGCCCTACGTTGGAGCTGCCTACGGCGATGTCGACATCTGGGATCGGCTCCGCCAGTACTCAGAGACACTGCACGGGGGCACCGTCGGCCTGGCCGCCGTGGTCAGCGCGAAGGGCGTCGAGTAAGCGCGGGGCAACCTCAGAGCCGCGTTGCTGGAGTTCTGGTCGATGCGCACCAAGGACCAGCACGTGCTCGACCGCGAGGCGTACTGGAAGCGCGTCCTGATGTCCCGTGAGCATGGGCTGAACTTCAACTGACGTTCCTCCAGCGCAGCCGCCAACGCCGACTCCTCACCTACCGAGGGGCCGAGGCGCCACCGCCGTACTGCTTGCGGAGAGCGGAGAGACGCGCGCGAAGGGGCGTCCGCTGGACCTTGGCGAGATTCAGGGGCGGATCTAGCTCTGCAAGAACCTCTGTTTCAAGCTCATCGAGCGTGTCGGCGTCAGCGACCGGGACGGGGACGACCCGAAGATGGGCGTGCATCCACCGTGTCAGTTGCTCCTCATCAATGACTGCCTGCCCGTAGGCGTTCGCCAGGATCGAGCCCAGGCTGCGACGGAGCGTGGAGAACTCATGTCGCGTGCCGAGGTGCATGGTCGTAATCCGACCCCAAAGTGTGTTTGATGACGAGGCGCCACTCTTCCTGGTCGCACCAGCCAATCCGGCGTATATGAGCCCGGGCTGGATCTGGTGCCCCAGACCCTCTGTCAGGTCGAGCGCGCCGGGGTCGTCAGCCCACCAGCTGTAGATACCCGGGACGCGCAAACTGGCTTTGCCGGTCGCAACGACCTCGTCCAGCGTCATCGCTTGATCCTGGTCGCGCACCTGCGAGAGGACCGTCGAGGCAGTAGCTGAAGCTGCCACCTCGTGCTCGAGGTACCACGACAGACGCCGCCCGAAGGTCAGTCCCCTCAGCGGATCGAGAACCTCAGCGCCGCGCATGCGCAGTGCCGGCTCGGCGGACTCGACGTAGGTCGACCCGGCGTGCACATCGACGACCACTCCGTCGAGCGGCCCGATCGCTTGCTGCAGCTGCTCAGCCACCTTCTCCCCCCATGAGCGCCGGTAGTCGCGCGGGGTGTCAGGCAGGTAGCGCTCATACGGTTCAAGCCACTCATCCGGGCTCACCAGGCCATGCTCAGCCGACAGGATGAACCACGGCAGACCGCTGGCCTCGGCATAGGCGCGCATCTTCGCGAAGTAGTCCGAGACGTAGAGATCCCTGGCGGGTGCTCCGTGGACAAGCTTGGTCTTCACGCACCCCACGAGGACGACGTCGGCTCGCCGGCGAGGAGCAGAACTGGCGGAAGCCCGTGCCGCCTTCGGGGTCGTGGGTCTGCGTTGACCAGCGGCCCCAGAGGTGGTGCTGCCGCCTCCGATCGCAAAACCGAGCCGCTGCAGCCAGCGGCGGGAGGACTGGGACTGGAAGCGCTGCCGGTCGGACACGCCGGTCGCGAGCGAGATGACCTGCTTCACCGGCCAGCGGATGCCGTCAATCTCCACCCAGTACTCACGGATGTCTTCCGGCGCTTGGTCGACGAGTCGCGACCGCACCAGCTCCGGCGTGAGCTGGAAGCGCTCCCCGTCCAGCGTGAACTCCATGTCTCGTTCTAGCGCACCCCACCGACAGCAGGGGACGGGTGCGTAATCTCGCGGGCGTGCCGGAGCCGCTGGTTTGGATCGTGCTCATCGTCTTCGCGGTGGGCTACTCGCTGCTTTGGCAGTGGTGGCAGGGCCAGCGCCGCCCCTGACCCTAGGTCGCTGCCTGGACCTAGGACCGGCCGCCAAGCCCTTGTTCACGAGCAGGCGCTCGTTCGTCTTCGCACGGAGTGCGTCGCCAGCCATGGTTGATAACGAGTTTCTCAGCCCTGCTCCCGACGCCAGCCGTCAGATCCAGGCCCGTCATCGTGGTTCATCATCCCGCAGGATCACTCTGCGGCTGGATCAGCGCATTGCCGGATGCCCGCGTCAGGGTGTGTCGACTGCTTCGAGCCACTTGTGCGGTACGTCGCTGGTGCGCGCGACGTGCACAGTCACGTCGGCGCGAAGATCCGACCCCTTCACGATCGCCCGAGCAACGGGTACGCGACCCTTGTCGGCGACGAATGAGACGAGGTCGCGAATCTGTTCGCTAGTCACTTTGCTCATCAGTCCGACACGTTCGCCGTCTAGACGGACTTCAACGAGACGTACGGGGTCGCCATTCTTCCGTGCCTCGTCCACCACATGCAGGGTCGCGGCGACGTGGCGCGGGTCCGACCCGAGAGCGAAGGTGCGCAGCACGTCCATATGCTCTTCCTCCCCCGCAATCTGAACTGCGCGCCCCCAAGGGAGGACCGTGTGCGGCTCGTCGGGTAGGTCGTTGAACGGGTAGATGCCGTCGGGTTCGGGCAGACGAACGCTGACGCTGCCGCGAACCCCGCCTTTCTTTCGAGCGCCGGTGTCCTGGTCCCAGTCGTCGCGCCCGATCCAAACCCGCGCAGGCACGTGCAGGTAGGTGCCACGCTCAAGCGCCTCGAGCTTGGGTGCGTACAAGGACGCGACATTTCGAGGGAGATACCCAACGAGGTGCCTACCTTCTACCCAAATGGCGACGGCGTTAGGATCGAACGCGTTGTCTGGGTCGGGCACGATCGCGGCCACGGCTTCGGGGATCTCATAGCCCCAGTCGGGCAGGGTGCGTTGCCCGTACTCCGCGGCGATCGCCTTGAAGGCGTCTTCGTGGAAGGACTCGCCAACGATGTCCTGGTAGACGAGCTTCTCCGTCCAGGGCGGCACGGCCCGGCCGAACGGCCGCTCGTCCCTGGCCACCTTCCCGCGCACTGGTGGCATGCTCGCCGCTGTCGGAGTCTGTCGGTCGGGCATTGGCGCGAACTGGTCGGTCCATGCGGCGCCGTCCCAGTACCGCAACCGACCGTCCCCGGTGGTGTCCGGGTACCACCCTGCGGCGGGATTCATCGCGGCCGAGTTCTCGTCCGGATTGGCCGTCCGGCTGTCGAGCTTCGCTTGGATGCGCTCACTGCGGGTCACGCCCGCCGCGTCGAAAGCGACGCCGGCGAAGTCGATCCCGAGTTCAAGGTTCTTCTGGGCAACGCCTACCAGCCACCGATGCAGGTCGCGGAACCGTTCGGCGTCCTTATGCCTAAACATCACAGTGTCGGGATTCGAGGCTGCCGTGCTTGACGTGAGCGAGAGAGCGTTGGCGCCCCCGAGGCCGAGGGTGATCCACCCGTTGGCCATCCGCGAAGCGTCCTTGAAGGCGACATCCGAGACCGCCTGCAGTGGAATCGAACGCGGCTGGTCCCTGACGAGCCCGCCGGCCTTGGCGACCAACCCGGAATGCGTCAGCGTCATCCGATCGCCATCGATCGAAATCGTCCCGTTGTACCCCTTGAAATCCACCGATCCATCATTGCGTGACTGTCAGCGCGAGGCGAGGAACTTGCAGGAGTACCGCGCGCGAGGACCGGCGGAGGCATTCGCGGATCCGCGAGCGGCGCCGGTGCTGCATACCGCCGCCTATCGGGCTGGGACGCCGCAGGGGCCCGGCAGGCATGCTGAAGAACGTGAGCCGCTCAGCTCGTCGGCCAGACCACTTCGAATCGCTCAAACGCGACCTCGGTGTCGTCAGCCAAGACCAGTCCCAGGGCGCGACACTCTCGCGTGAAGAACCGGGTGTGCGCGTCCAGCCACCAGGACCGCGTTCGGTCTCCCTCGCCCTCATCCCAGGCGAACGCGTCGTCGACCGATGACAACGCTCCCACCCGGACCTCCGTCGTGCGAATGACCGCCAGCGGAGTCCCGTCTCCTCCGAGCACGATGCTCCGATCACCCACCTGGGGCAAGGGTTCGTTCTCCGCCTCGAAGGCTGCCAGCAGTCCCGCGGTCGCGCGCTTCGGTCCATGGACGACAAGTAGGCCGAGCTCGTCGGCCATCTCTGCAGAGTCACCGAACGCGAACGAGCACGCCAGCGGACCGTCGTACCCACTGGCCGCGACGTACGCCGCCCACATATCGTCCACCGCCGGCTGGCCGGTGCGTGCCTCGACCACGGTGCCACCCTAGCCGCGACCGATCCACCTCGCCCCCGGGGCACTTCGCCGCGAAGCGGCAGTGTCAAGCGCCGCGACGAGGGTCCTCGCTGGGCCGCCACTTACCCCGGGCGATCCCGCTCAGGCCCCGGCGGACTGTCGCCCACAGTCAACCGCCTGGCCAACGCGCCCGGGCACCGAAGTCTCGGTATATGCCGGCCAATCAGCCTTAACCGGCGGGTGCCGGACCTTAGCGTCCCCGCCACCATGGACCCCCTGACACGGCCACTCAAACCAGGCGATCCTGAGCACCTCGGCCGGTTCGACGTCTTCGCCCGCTTAGGCGCCGGTGGCATGGGGGTTGCCTATCTCGCCCGAACCGACTCCGGCGAAGCCGTTGTGGTCAAGGCCGTCCAGCTCGACTTCGCTGATGATCCCGAGGCGCGCCGACGATTTCGCTCGGAGGTTCTGGCCACTGCAGCGGTGGAGAGTCCGTTCGTCCCTCAGGTCCTCGCATCCGACCTCACCGCCGAGCGCCAATGGGTCGCCATCGAGTACATCTCAGGACCCACGCTCGCCGAGGTCGTGGCGCGCCAAGGGCCGCTCGCGCCCGCCAGGCAGCTTGCGCTGGGTGCCGTGCTTGCCAGCGGCCTGACAAGCCTGCATGCAAAAGGGGTCATTCACCGAGACCTGAAGCCCGGCAACATCATCTGCACCAACACAGGCCCACGGCTGATCGACTTCGGCGTCGCTACCTGGGCCAACATCCGCGGAGTCACCAGAACGGGCGCACTGGCGCCAGGCTCTCCTGGGTGGATGGCGCCCGAGCAACTCGATCCACTTGCGGAGCCGACGCCAGCCATCGACGTATTCGCATGGGGGTGTGTCTGCTGGTATGCAGCAGCCGCACACTCCCCCTTCGAAGCTGCCACCCCCGACCAGAGTCTCAAGCAACTGAGACAATGGAGCACCGGGCAAGTCGAGATTCCGAACAAGCTCCATCCCGCACTGGCTGATGTCGTGGTCGCTGCCCTTGACGCCGTCCCATCACAGCGCCCAACTGCCGCCGACATCGCCACCCACCTCGGCGGAGCAGGCGATGTGGTGACCGGAGAACTCGTCGCCACCGCCTGGGATCCGATGACCACCGGAGAAGTCGCCGTCCCAACCATCCCGGCCACCTCGTTGGCGGTCGAGCAGGCCGCGATACCCCAGTCGTCGCGGATCAGACGCAGCGTCCTTAAGGTCGTCGCTGCCCTATTTGTCGCCTCGGCTGCAGGAATCATCCTTGCCGTGGGGGCAGCGGACTTCCATGACCCCGCGCAGTCGCAGGCCGCATCGACACCCCAGTCCTCCCCTCAGACCGCGTCAACGACCACCCCAAACAGCGACAGCAACCACCTCACCGCCACGTCCGACGAAACCGACGGCGATTCATCGGCGGCCTCTCGTACAACGGCGCCGGCGAGCAGCGGAGGCCGATCCTCGAATCAGCCGCCGCCCGGATACGGCGGCAATCGGTGGGTCGGCTACGGCGCGGTAAAACTCGGCATGACCCGTGAACAGTTGCTCGACACGGGAGAAGTCGCAAACTTTAGCGGCAGTCCCGATGCCCCTTGCGTACGCTATTCGCTCCGAGCGGGCGGCTACGCCGGATACTCCGTAGCATTGAAACGCGTCGTGTACATCGAGTTCACGGGCAAGATGGCAACGTCCCAAGGCATCCGCATCGGATCGCGCGCCGATGAAGTCTTTACAGCCTATCCCGCCGCGTCGGCCGACCGGATGGGCAACCTCTACCCGCAAGTCGCGCCCGGCGTCTTCTACACAATCGGCGTATATGACGATGTGGTGGAGTTGCTAGTTCTGGAAAGCGATCGCCAAGACTGCGCAATGTGACCGAACGGATCTCGACCTCCCGCCCACTCCTGTCAACGTCGCATAGGGCCGCACGTGCGGAGCCTGGATCGACTCCCGAACTGGGCGCGTCGAACCGCCGCGTGTGACGGCGCCGGGACGGTCCTCCGCCCGGACCTTGCGCCACGCCGCACCACCGACGGTGCTGGCCTGCGGCGTTCCCAGTTGGGGCTCGCCCGTCGGGACACACTCGTTGGGGAACTGAGCTCGGGGTGCGGGTGGACGAACGAACGCCGACGCTTGCGCGTCGGCGGCGAGCCGGGCTGCGTGCAGCGCCGCGCGGGGCACGCTCAGCGCGGGACCGTCCGACGTGCGATTCGTCGGGTGACGTCAAGGTCGGCCGTACATGCAGGCGTTCGAGGCTAGGGCTGCCAGTCCTCGAGCTCGCTGGTCGCGTACGGGCGCCAGAGGATCTCGTAGACTTCATCGCTCTTCTTGCCAGTGTCGTAGTCGAATCCGCCGACGTAGCTGGCGACCCAGCCGTCGACCTCCATCGCGGGAATGGTGTTGACCACGTAGTCGTCGCCGCGCTCGGCAGCGAAGTCCTCCCAGGTGGAGATCGCCTCAGCCTGAGCGATCTCCTCGTTGGTCACCACCGAGGCGAGAAAATCGGAGGTGCCGTGCTCGTAAGCAACGTCAGCAAGGATCGCTTTCACCTCGGCCTTGTAGGCCTTGGTCGAGAAATCGAACTCGGGCTTGGTGACAATCCAGTAGTACGTCAGATTGCCCGCGGCAGGCACCTTCTCCTCGATGACCACCTTATACTGCGGCCCCTTGTAGGAATAGGGATCGGGCTCCGACAGTATCGGCGAGGCCTCCTCGGTGGGCACGCTGCCGGTGACGGGCGAAGGCTCGGCGGCCTTTTGCTCGTCCGCGACCGCTTCGGGCTCCCCGTTCCCATCGCCCCCTGGCAGCGCGACGGCAACCACGATCACCAGCGCTGCGCCCAGTCCACCAATCGCAATAACGAAACGCTTCCGGGTCGCGGGAGCCAGGGCCCGGAACCACGAGAGCAACTTGGCGAAAGCCGACTCCGGCTGCTCCTTCCGAAAGCTCAGCTCGGTCCGAAGCGGTCCTTGGCGCTGCCCAGTGAGCTCCCACCCCTCCCCTGCCAACTCCGCGATCTTCGCCGCCTCTCGGCCCCTGAGGACCTTCACGGACTGATGCATGTACTTGATCGTGCCCGGCGGTGACGGCGGAGGCGGAGGAGGTAGCGACACGGCGGCAAGGTAACAACACGAGTGGCTGGACCCGGAGGAGGGACCCGAATCTCGCCGCGGACTGGATTGAGGCGGTCCGGTGGACGCGTCTGCAGCAGGGATCGGTGACATCTTGACCTGGGCCGGTGCGCCACACTCCGTAGCCGCGCAGCGAGAGGTGCCCAACGCATTGCCGAGGCAATGGACACCCACCGCCGGGCGTCAGGCGCCCGCATCCGCCACACCGTCGTCCGTACCCCCGAGCACCGAGTCGATCGCCTCCCGCGTCCGCTCCTCGGAATCAGGCCACAGGTGCGAGTAGGTGTCCAGCGTCTCCGCCGCGGACGCGTGCCCCAGCCGGGCCTGGACGGTCTTCACCGACTCGCCGTACCGGATCAGTAGCGACGCGTAGTAGTGCCGCAGGGCGTGCATCCCGGTGCCGGTGTGGATGTTCAGCCCGACGGAGCGAGCCGGGCCGCGCCAGACGTGTCCGAACGCCTGCCGCGTGATCGGTTGGCCGCAGAGCGTGAACATCAGCCCGTCCTCGGCGACGTCGTACCGAGGGATGTGGTCGTTCAGTGCAGCGACGACCACCGCGGGCAGCGGGATCGTCCGGTAGCTCGCCCGCGTCTTCAGCGGCCCGAACTCGGTGCCGGCGCGGATGCGCGTCAGCAGTTGGCGGTCGACGACCACGACTGGGTTGGCGCCGAGGAGCCGGAGCCGGTCCCGGGTGAGGCCGAAGATCTCGCCCTGGCGCATCCCGGTGCCGGCGGCGAGCACCACCAGCGAACGGAACTCCGGCGGCACCGCCTCCCGGAGCGCCTCCACCTGCGCTGTTGTGAGCGGCATGACTCGGCGCCGCTCGGCGCGCGGCAGCCGCGTCCCCTCACACGGGTTCGCCACGATCCGTCGGTCCCGAACCGCGGAGCGGAAGATCGTGGAGACGATGCCGTGGGCGACGCCGACCGAGGCCGGCGAGAGTGGCTTGCCCTTGGCCGTGACGGGCTCGGCCGCGAGGCGCTTGACCCAGGCCTGGATCTCCGAGGGCAGGATGCTGGCGATCGGCTTGTCGCCGAAGTACGGGTAGACGTGGCGACGCAGCGTCGTCTCGACGTGGGCCTCGCTCGTCGGGCGGTGGACCTGGGCGGCACGCCAGCCCTCGGCGTACTGGCGGAACAGCATCCGGCCGGCGTTGGGGTCGACGTACTGACCGGTGACGATCGCGGCGGTGGTCTCGTCGAGCCAGCGCTGGGCGCCGACCTTGCGGGTGAAGTGCCGGGAGAACTCCTTGCCGACGGGGTCGCGGTACCGGGTGCGCCACCGGCCGTCCGGGCGCTTCTGGATGCTGGCCATCTCAGCGCGCGATCGGGTCGGTACGGCGGGCCTCGCGGATGTAGCGGCGGACGTCGCCGACGGTGGTCACCAAGCGGCGGCCGATGTGGAAGAACTCCGGTCCCCTGCCGATCTGGCGCCACCAGCGCAGCGTGTTGATCGGGATGCGCAGGATGTCGGCGACCTCGGCGAGGGTGAGCAGCTCTTCGGCGTCGCGCTCGGGGAACGGGACGTGCTTCGGGGTGGTGGTCATGATGCCTCCGTCGAGTGGATGGTTTCCGTTGTGCACCCCGCCGCCCGGCGCCGCCAGTTCGGGACGGTCGTCTGTGGAGAGGTGCGTCGACAGGTAGGTACGCAGGCATCCCCACCGCCGAATAGATTCGATCGGGTATCGTCGATCGCATCGAACGCGGTCGCCTCCTCCTGAACGCGCGCCGGTGGGCCGGGCTGTCCCAGGCCGAGCTGGCGCGGCGAGCCGGTACGTCGCAGTCCACGCTCTCGGCGTACGAGCGCGGCAAGAAGTCACCCTCGCTCGACGTCACCGCCCGGATCCTCGAGGTCCTCGACCTGGAGCTCGGTGTCCGGATGCTCGTCGACTGGCAGCAGCGCCGGTTGGCGTCGGGGCGGACGTACTGGGTGCCGACGCAGCTGTGGCAGGTGCTCCCACCCGACCTGTTCGCCACGATCCGGGTGCCGAGATCCAGCGCACCGGACGGGTACGTCGAGTGGGACCTGCGCGACCGCGACGACCGGCGGCGCTGCTACGAGTCGCTGATCGTCTCGACTATCCCGCACATGATGGTGCGGTGGCTCGACGGCGGCTTCCTCGTCGACCTGTGGGACGAGTTGGATCTCCCGGCCGAGCTGCGGCGGGCGTGGGAGCCGGCCGTGGAGCGGTACGGCGCCAGCACGATCACCGACGTGATGGCGGTGGCGGAGGCGCCGGAGACGGCGGCGTACGGGTCCGGCGCGACCGTGCGGTCGTATGCGCCGTTGGAGAGCGACCAGGGATGAGCCAGAAGTCCGCTGCTTCAGATCTGCGACCTGGCTATCGTCGACGCATGTCCTTGCTGGACCGCATCTCCATCGATCCCGAGGTCGTCCACGGACGCCCGGCGATCCGCGGAACCCGGATGCGGGTGACCGACGTCCTGTCGCTGCTCGCGACCGGCGCCGACGAGGCCGAGATCCTCGAGGACTACCCGTACCTGACCGCTGAGGACATCCGAGCCTGCCTGGCGTACGCGGCGACCCGCGACGGTCACCGCTCGACCGGCGTCGACGGACTGGCATAAACTGCCATCGGAGGTGGTCGTCATGGCAACACGCAACGTCGTGCTCACCGAGCGCCAGGAAGAGCTGATCGCGGCGCTCGTGGCCGCCGGCAAGTACCAGAACGCCAGCGAGGTGCTTCGCGAAGGCCTGCGCCTCCTCGAGCGCGAGGAACGGGCCTTCGAGACCCGACTGCAGGCGTTCCGCGACGCCGCCCAGAAGGGCTGGGACGACGTCGAGGCCGGCCGCTACACCGATCTCGACGACGCCAGCCTGGACGATCACATCGCTCGACTCAGCGATGCCGCGGCGCACGCCGCCGAACAGCGTTGACGAGCACCTTCCGGCTCAGCCACGCCGCCGAGCAGGACATCGTCGAGATCCTCCGCAGATCGCAGGAGGAGTTCGGGGACGACGCCCGCCAGCGCTACGCCGCCTTGCTCGTCGCGGCCATCCGGCACGCCGCTGAGCACCGCGACGGTGTCGGATTCCGAGCCCGACCCGAACTCGGACCCGACGTCGTGACGTGGCACCTCGCTCAGAGCGCCCACCGCGCACGAGGCGGCGCTGTCCGCCGGCCCCGGCACCTACTGGTCTGCCGCTGGACCCAAGCCGGACTCGTCGTCGGCCGGGTTCTCCATGAATCGATGGATCCGCTCCGACACCTGGACGAGACGGCCGACTGGCGCTGAGAATCGGGCGACCGCCAACGGTCGACCATGCGTCAGAAGCCGATGCTCTGCCCCGCCCTCGGGGAGCGACCGTCGCGCGACGCGGGGAGTCGTGGACGGTCGAACGGGTCTGGGACCGGCCGCTTCGGGACGTTCGAGCCGTAGCGCTCCATCGCTTCTCCCGCCCGGCGCGCGGCGTGAGCCGGCCCAAGATCGGCGCGGTCGCGTCCGAAGACCTCTACCCACTGGCGGCGTGCGTCGTCAACGCTGTCGGCGACCAGGTGCGCGACGTTGCGGTCGCGGCCGCGAGTCATCCCGACGTACGTCGACGCGGCGCCGGACGGCTCGCCGACCAGGACGTGCGCGGTCGGGACGGTGCTGCCCTGGGCGCCGTGGGCGGTGGTGGCGTAGGCGAGCTCGACGTGCTCGCGAACATACGCCGCCGGCAGCTCACGCCGGCCGCGCTCCCCCTCGATGGCCAGTGCGCCCCGGTCGCAGTCCACGACCGTCCAGGCCTCCCGGTTCGCGACGTCGGCGGCCGCGTCGTTGCGACGGGTCGCGATCCGGTCCCCGACACCGATCCGCTCCCCCGCCGCAGTCACCAGGTCGTCGCTGGCTTCGCCGGTGCGGACCCGGCACTCGTGGACGAGCGCGTTGATCTGGGCGACCTGTTCGCGAGTGTCGGCGACGACCAGGCTGCCGCCCATCGCCTCCCGAGCGAGCGCGACTGCGCACGCGATCGGGTCGGCGTGGGTGACGATCTCGCCGCGAGCGTGAAGCCGGTCGAAGGTCGCGGCGTCGTCCTCGCCCCGGCGCATCTGCAGCGATAGCTCTGCGTAGGCGGGGTCGGCGAACCGGTGGACGCCGTCGAGCGCGAGCGTGGGCGCGTACCGGGCGGCCAGGTCCAGCACTCCCCCGCGGCCCACCGCCGGGAGTTGGTGACGGTCGCCGACCAGCGCGAGACGGGCACCGGCTTCGTCGGCCACCTCGAGCAGCGCGCGGGCGGAGTCCTGGTCAAGCATCCCGGCCTCGTCGACCACCAGCAGGTCACCTGGGCGCAGGCGTCCTTCGGGTCCGGGCTGGGCGTCGAGGCGGTGCCAGTGTCCGGTGTCGTCCCAGCGGTACCCGTGCTGACGGAGCAGCCAGGCCACCGGGTGCGCGGCGGCGCCGGTGTCAGCAGCCGCGACGGCGGACGCCTTCCGTGTCGGGGTCACGACCACCATCCGTCGATCACGCTCGACCGTCGACCCCCTGGTCAGTAATGCCGCCCGGGCGGCCGTCAGAGTGGCGGTCTTTCCGGCGCCGGCCGCGCCCTCGATCACCAACAGCCGAAAGGTCCCGGCGAGGTGGGCGGCGGCGCGGCGCTGGTCGTCGTCGAGTCCGAGCGCCAGTCGCGACTCGATCCGTGCCGTGGCTGCACGGCGGGCCGCGTCGGTGTCGGCGCGGCCGCAGATCCGCTGGACCAGGTCGTGCTCGACCCCGACCACGCGCGGCGAGCTGAGTGCCCGGATGTGCTCGGGTACGTCGTCGCGGTCCATCAGCCGTGTCGAGCTGGAGACGGTGACCGCGGTCAGCAGCTCGGCCAGCTCCCGACGTGCAGGCGCCTCGACGACCACCCCCGCAGCGGCGACCAGCCTCTCGACCTCGCCGCGCACGTCCGCCTCGTTCCAGGCCGAACGGCGCGCGCCGAGTCGCTCGAGGACCTCGGCCGCGACAACGTTCGGCTCCAGGCTGGCGAACTTCGTGGCCGCGACCGGTGCCGGTCCCCTCGGCGCGCGGAAGCCGAGGTCTCGCAGCTCCTCGACCCACCGAGTGGCCAGGTCGGCGCCGGAGGTCGGGACCACCTTGTCCGGCCGCGCATCCGACCACGCACGCCGGTCCCAGGTCCGGCGCAGCGTCGGGCCGGGCTCCTCGCCGGGATGGTCGGCCCGCCACTCGGCCTCGTACCGGTCGACGTTGGAGACGATCTGCCGCGCGCGGGCGCTGAACGCGCCGGCGTACGGCGCCAGCTCGGCGACCTCGCCCGACTCGGGGTCGAGGTGGTAGCCGTACGCCGCAAGCGCCGCGCGGAACTCGGGATCGGTCATGACGGCGGCGTGGCCGATCCCGTTGATCGCCTCGAGGCTGTCGCGGATCCCGACGGTGTGAATGCCTCGCCACCGGCCCTGGGCGAAGACCCGAGCGTTGACCTGCAGGTGAAGGTGTCGGTGGGGATCACCGGCGCGGGAGGTGTAGTGCCGCACGACCGCGGCCTCGATCTGCTCCACCGGCACCTGTACCTGTCGGCCGCGGGGACCGACCCTGGTGGTGGCGTGCTGCGCGATCCAGGCAATGATCTGCCGCGCCGCCCGGTCCTGGGCGGCGTCGTGCGCGGCGGCGATCTCCGGGTGCAGCGCGGCCGCGAGCGACCATGTCTTCGGACCGTTGACGGTGACCTCGACGAACCTCACCGCCTGGTCGTCGGTGCGCAGCCGTCCCTTCGCGGCGCCGGTCTCCAGGTCGTACCCGGCGACCCAATGCTCGTACTCGTCGCCGTCCATCGAGGGCGCCCGGCCCACGCCCTCCGGTGTCGCGACGAACCTCTCGGCCAGCCCACTGCCCTCGGCCAGGTAGTAGTCGTCGGCCCGCGACCGGTCCGACTCGACATAGTGGCGCGCGGCCGCGGCGCTGCCGCGATAGATCTTCAGCCCGCCATGCACCCCGAGACACCCCCTCAACAACCGTCGACAACCACGAAATAGCAGGTCAGATGCGGTTCGACGTACCCCTGACCTCACCTACGTTCGTAGCATGCGTGCCGCTTGCTGGGGAGGTCGTAGAGCGTGGGAGCGGACGGTGATTCCTGGGCCATTAATGGCTGGTGATGGCGGCGTGGGGATCCGTGGCTATGCCCGATGGCATCGGGGGTTCCCTATCTCAGGCGTCGTCTCGCTGGGCCCACCTGCCGAGGAAAGGGCTACCGCAGCATGAACGGCCACTGCCGCCTGTCATTGGGCGGCGCCCGCACCACCGAAGTCCGCGCCAGGCCGTGGACGACTCAAGGCAATCGGTACCCGGTCCCCCGCGACTTGGCTGGCTCATGAATGTTGGGGCTGGTCACGGGCTCACCTGGCCGCACCCGCCGAGGTGCCTCACAAGGAGAGCAGGGACGTTGTGCCCTACACCCTGACCCGCCGAGGCTGAAACATGTCAGCCACCCGCTCAGAGGAGGCGCCCAGATGAGTCTCGCGCGCCGCCGGCGCCCCCGATCAGAAGTCGTGGCGACCGTGGCCGGCGGTCTGGCTGGCGTACTGATGTTGGCGGCTCCTGCCGCGACGACTCCCACTGCCCTCAAAGCCGGCTCCGATGCTCCGGTGTCACGTCTGTCCGAGCAGACCGCAGACTCCCCCATCATGCTCGCCTTCACCCGCGTAGACGTCCCCAAGGTGGTCCTCCTGCACGCGGACGGATCCCTTACCGACCTCCCCGTGGCGGCTGGGTCGTGCGCCAACCCGAACTACGAGCCCCAGTGGTTCCCCAACCGGAAGCAGCTGATCTACCTCACCAACGGGTGCGGCACCGGGTGGGACGTCGCCGTCACCCGACTCGATGCAACCCGCACCGTCGATCTGACTCCCGAGGACAACAACCAACTGGGGGGCGTCGTCTCCCCCGACGGCAGCCAGATCGTGTTCATGAAGGAGGAAGACGTCCGGCACACCCATCTGTGGTCGATGCGCACAGATGGCACCGACCAGCGGCAGTTGACGTTCGGCCCCGCCAGCGAGCGCTATCCCAGCTTCTCGCCTGACGGGCGCTGGCTGGCGATGGGCAGGTGGGTCGGCGGCGGCTGCCAGGTGTGGCTGATGGCCACGGATGGCACCCGACTGCACCGCGTGACGTCGGGGAAGGCCAAGAACTGCGTGACCAGCGACGAGGGGGCCGCAGGCCCCGAATGGTCCCCCACCGGGCGTCGGATCGCGTTCGAAAGCCGGCGAAGCGGGAGGTGGCAGATCCACCTGCTCAACCCGATCACCAAGCGGGTCAGGCAGGTCACCGACCTGCCCGGGCAGAACTTGTCGCCAACCTGGCTCGGCGGCGGGCGAAGGATCGCTTTCGAACGCTGGCAAGCTGGTGGGCAGCCGCACCTGTACTCCATCCGACTCGATGGCACCGGCGTCCACAGACTCACCACCGTGCCGTCGGGGCAGCCCGCAGCGTGGCGACGCACGCAGTGCCGCGGTCGCCCTGGCACTGTGTTCGGCGACGGGGCGTCGAACGTCCTCCGCGGAACGCACGGTGATGACGTCATCGTCGCCGGCAGTGGTGATGACCGTGTCGCGAGCGGAGCGGGCGATGACCTCGTCTGCGGTGGCGGTGGCGAGGACAGAATCATCACGGGGACCGGCGCTGACTCAGCATTCGGCGAGGCCGGTACCGACTGGCTCAGTGGCGGCCCCGGCTCCGATCTGCTCGTCGGGGGCCCCGGGCGGGACTGGCTCCGCGGCGGACCGGGTGCCGACCACCTCGAAGACTAAGAGCTACCAACTGCGCCCGCCGTCAATATCGGCGGGCGCGCAGGGCTCCCCTCGACGAAGGCGCACTTCGGCCTTCGAAGCCGGCCCTGTGGCCATGTGGCCACGTGGCCACCTAGCCATCCTTGCGAGTAGCCGCGGTGATCTGGACTGCGGATGGAGCGTTCCGGGGGCGGCCCCAGCGAGGTCGGGGAACTACCGCTCCAGCGGCTGCGGGGTCCTGAACAGCACCAGGATGGCACCCTCTCGGCGCATGCCAGGTTCGACATGTCCGGACGGCGGCGATCCGGGCCTCGCTGGACAGCGCCGGCATATGCACAAGCGCCGGAGCATCCTCATCCGCGCCTTCGACCGGGCGATCTTCCATGAAGCCATCAATGGCATTCCGGCCACGGCCGCGCCGTCGGTCAGGGTGCCGCGAGCGCAGAAGATGCCGGTCCCCGCCCAGGAACTCGTCGCCGTGCCTGCAGCCGCCGGCGAGTGGGCGAACGCCGAGGAGCGCAACGCCCCGATGAGTGCGGACCAACCCGACATCGTCGAGCGCTCGTGTCGACCGAAGACGGATCGATGAGCTGCTGGTGCCGGAATACAGTGCGGCCACCGAGCGGCTCGCGAACGAGCTGATCCCCCACGCGATGCTGGCGCGCCGCCGGTACGTCGACCTTGCTCCAGTGAGCGCGCGCAAGTTCGGGGCGGGTTGACGAGCCAGACGCGATGATCACACCGTGCGAATCGGAACATGGAACCTCGCCGGCCGCTGGAGCGAGCAGCACCGACAGTTCCTGGACGACCTCGACTGCGAGGTCCTCCTGCTGACCGAGGTCTCCGACCGCGTCGACCTCACCGACAGGCACGGCCACGTCACCGACCTCCTGATGGCCCGCCGGCGCCATTGGGCCGGCATCTGGACGGCCCGCGCGCACGATCCGCTGCCTGACCCGCACGGGGCCTCGGCGATGGTCGAGTACGACGACCTCCGGCTCTGCTCGTCGATCCTCCCCTGGCGCGCCTGCGGATCGCGCGAGCCCTGGGTCGGTGCGACCACCTTCGAACGCACGGTTGAGGCAGTCGACGCCATCGCGAAGCACTCCCCTACCGTCTGGGGCGGCGATTGGAACCACGCCCTGGTTGGCACCGAGCACGCCGGCTCCAAGGCCGGGCGCGGCAGGATCATCGAGGCCCTCGACGACCTCAAGCTCCGCGCCCCCACTGCCGATGCCCAGCACCAGATCGAAGGGCTGTCGTCGATCGACCACATCGCCGTACCGTCCACCTGGGAGACGAAGGTCGAGCACCACTCGGCGCTCCTCGACGAGGGCCGGCTCTCCGACCACAACGCGTACGTCGTCGAGGTCCTCAGCCGCTGACCCGGCGCCGATTTCAGTCCGCACACAGTCCGCACGCAGACCACGAACACCCATGAAAGCCGGCGCCACCGAATCACATATTCGCAGGTCAAAGCACATTCGCCCGAGACCACCCGAGCCGAAACGAGGCGCTTGACCCGGCCCGGCTTACAGGCCAGCCCGTCCCTTCAGCACTCGGCTGTGAAGACGTCGTTGACCCCGCACCGCGGTTCTCCTAGGTTGCCGATCGCTCCCGCCTCGGTGCATCCGAGCACCTCGAGAGCCCCGGCTGCCGACATCGTCGTCGTGCCCCATCGGGGAAGTGGGATTCAGAAAGGCCGACAGATGCCATCCCATGCGAATCAGCGCGAGAAGCTCGACGCCGCGTGGCAGAGGGTGGGATCCCTCTACGCGGTGACGTCGATCCCGTACCTCGTCGCCTACGTCCTCCTGAGCCTCGCCCTCTCGTCCTCGCTGGAGCTGTCCGACAGCTTGTTCATCGTCGTTCTCACGGTGCTGGTGCTTGGCGGGTCGATCGCCGACTGGCGTCGTGTGAGACCCACGCCGACAGTCCGCAGAGGCATCGTCGCGGCGTCAGCCGTCCTGGGCCTCCTGGTCGCCGGGGCCGCTTCGCTGGGCGCCTAGGCTCGATCCGCTGAGACCGCCCTTGCCGCGCCCGCAGCTCATGCGCGACGCTCGGCCTGATCAGACCACGAGCGGCGGGCCGGCGCGCACCGCCGCCACGCTGGCCGAACGACGCGCTGAGGGGTCCGGTGCCGGAGGACAGGGTGGCCGAGGACAAGATGGCGAAGGACGGGGCGTCCGAGCAGAGGCGGCGCTGGTGGCGCCCCCACTTCACGCTGGGCGACGTGGGCCGCGCGGCGATGGGCCTGGTCGGCGGCACGATCGGCGTCATGGTCGCCTCGTGGATCGTGCCGGGGTTCAGCATCGGCGAGTGGTGGCGGGCGTTCAGCGTCGCGCTCAACGTCGCGATCTGGGGGTTCCTGCTCCGGCCGGTGCTCGTGCGGCTCGCTGTCTACCTCGGCTGGGTGGGCTCGGCCCTCGCCGGGATCTTCGGGCAGGCGTTCATCATCTGGCTCGCGGTGCTCGGCGAGACCGGCATGGACGACAGCCTGCTCGGGGCGCTGGTGGCCTCGTGGATCATCGCCACCGTCGGCCTCGCCTTCGCCTGGATCGCCACCGCCGGCACCGAGGACGCGGTCACCGCGAAGATGCTGCGGCGGGCGCGGCGCAGGCCCGTGACGATCCCCGACCCCGACGTACCCGGGATCCTGTTCGTCCAGATGGACGGCGTGCCCTACCCCGTCCTGGAGTGGCACGTGCGGGCCGGGACGCTGCCCACGCTCTCGCGCTGGATCCGGTCCGGCGAGTACCGGATGGCCGAGTGGCGGCCCAAGCTCCCCGCCACCACCCCGGCCAGCCAGATGGGGATCCTGCACGGCACCATCGAGGGCATCCCCGCCTTCCGCTGGGTCGACCGCGCCGAGGGCAAGGTGTACGTCGCCAACAAGCCCGCCGACGCCGCGCTGATCGAGGAGCGGCACTCCGACGGGCTCGGCCTGCTGGCCGACGACGGCGTGTCGGTGAGCAACCTGTTCACGGGCGACGCGCCGACGGCGTACGTCACGATGAGCGCGGTGCAGCGCACCCAGGAGACGAAGGAGACGCGGGCGGCGCTCGCCAGCTTCCTGGCCAGCCCCAACGGCCTGGCCCGAAGCATCCCGCTGATGATCGGCGAGGTGGTGCGCGAGATCTTCCAGTCCCGCCGGGCCATCCGGCGCGACATCCAGCCGCGCGTGCACCGCGGCCGGGGCTTCGTGGCCGAGCGCGCCGCCCTGGCGGGGGTGCTGCGCGACCTCAACACCTCGCTGGTGGCCGATGCGATGCTGAAGGGCCGCCGGTCGATCTACGTCGACTACGTGGACTACGACGGGATCGCCCACCACGTCGGCATGGTCCGCCCCGAGGCGGTCGCGGCGCTCTCCGCGATCGACGCGATCCTCGGCCGGCTGGAGCAGGTCGCGAAGGTCGCGCCGCGCCAGTACCACCTCGTCGTCCTGTCCGACCACGGCCAGTCGCAGGGCGCCACCTTCGCCGACCGGTACGGCGAGGACCTGGCCTCGGTCGTCAGCCGGCTGGCGCAGGCCTCGGCCATGGGCACCGACCGCAACTCCGAGGGTGCGGGCTCGGTGCAGTCGGTGCTGGCCTCCTCCGGCAGCGAGGACTCGGTGCTCGGGCGCGCGCTGGCCCGGACGTCGCAGCGGATGTCGGACATGACGTTCGCCCCGACGGACGACGCGCACGCGGCCGAGGCCGCCGGCCGAGCGGACGGCGGCGAGGAGGCCGAGTTCCTGGTGTTCGGGTCGGGCAACCTCGGCCTGGTCTACGTCGCCGGCGAGGACCACCGGCTCACCCTGCAGGAGCTCACCGACCGGTTCCCGGCGCTCGTGCCGGGACTCGCGACCCACCCCGGGGTCGGCTTCGTCGTGGTCGACACCGCCGACCACGGCCCCGTCGCGTTCGGCGCCGGTGGGGAGCACCGGGTGCGCGACGGGGTCGTCGTCGGCGAGGACCCGCTGGCGCCGTTCGGCCCGGAGGCCCCGGAGTTCGTGCTCCGCGCCGCGAGCATGCCGGAGACCCCGGACCTGTACGTCAACAGCTTCGTCGACGAACTCGGTGAGGTGGCCGCGTTCGAAGGCCTGGTCGGCTGCCACGGCGGGCTCGGCGGCTGGCAGGACCGGGCGATGCTGGTGCACCCGATCGGCCTGCCGGCACCCGAGCAGATGATCGTCGGCGCCGACGAGCTCCACCGGGTCCTGGTCGGGTGGCTGGAGGACCTCGGTCAGCGCACCGAGCTGCGCGCCCGCACCTCGCACTCCGCTCCCCCGGAATGACACCCCCGGAATGACACCGGCCCCGCCGGAGCGCCGCGAGGGGCGTCCGGTGGGGCCGGTGCGCGGATCAGCCGCGGATCAGCGGCGGACCAGCCGGGCCAGGGCGCCCGCGCCGGCCCCCGCGAGCAGGACCATCAGGCCCGCGCCGATCAGCGGGAGCGACGAGGTGCCCCCGGTCTGCGCCGCGGCGGCCGTCACCGCCTGGTCGGCGGAGTAGCTGTCCCCACCGGTGGCCGGCAGCGACGGCGGGAGGTTCATGGCCTCCTCGGCGCCCTCGACGTCCGTCGTCTCGTCGGTCTCGTCGGTCTCGACGGTGTCGTCGGACTCGACGGTGTCCTCGGACTCATCTGCCCCGTCGGACTCGGAGGTGTCGCCCTCCGGCGCACTCTCGTCGTCCCCGTCGGTCGCGTCGTCCGAGGCGCCCGGCTCCGAGCCGTCCGACCCCGGGGTCGTCGTCTCCTCGTCCGGGCCGCCGTCCGCCTCGCCGGTGGTCACCGAGGCGTCCAGGGTGAAGGTCACCGTGGTCTCGTTGCCGAGCGCGTCATAGGCGACGAGGGTGTTCTCGCCGGCCAGGGCGCCCCAGAAGTTGCCGTCGATGAGGTCGTTGACGTCGGACCATCGGTTCACCGTGAGGGGGTAGTCCACGCCGTTGATCCGGACGCCGGCGACGCCGCTGCCCAGCTCGAGGTCGTCGAGGGAGAACGAACGGGCCGCGGCGGACGAGCCCTCCTTCTCCGTGATGGCCGGCCCGGTGGTGTCGAGCACGAAGGTCACGGTGGTGACGTTGCCCGCCACGTCGTAGACCTCCATCGTGTTGGTGCCCTCGACCGCGCCGAACACCCCTGGACGGATGTCGTTGACGTCCGACCACTTGTTGTCGGTCAGGTCCTTGGTCACCCCGTTGATGACGACCTTGTCGACCTTGTTCGCGTCGAACAGCTTGAACGACTTGGCCTGCGCCACCGCTCCCTCGGTGCCCTTGTCGGTCACCGTCGGGCCCTCGTTGTCCAGCGTGAAGGTCACGGTGGTGACGTTGCCCGCCACGTCGTAGACCTCCATCGTGTTGGTGCCCTCGACCGCGCCGAACACCCCGGGACGGATGTCGTTGACGTCCGACCACTTGTTGTCGGTCAGGTCCTTGGTCACCCCGTTGATGACGACCTTGTCGACCTTGTTGACGTCGAACAGCTTGAACGACTTGGCCTGCGCCACCGCGCCCTCGGTGCCCTTGTCGGTCACCGTCGGGGCGGTGCCGTCGACGACGAAGGTGAAGTTCCCGGTGGTGGCGATGTTGCCGGCGGCGTCCTTGGAGTTGTAGCGCAGCGTGTAGGTGCCGTCGGCGAAGGTCACCGGGACCTCGAGGGCGTCACCCGCCGCCTGGAAGGACTTGAACAGCGCGCCGTCCTGGTAGACGTTGCCGACGGTCCGCACGACGCGGTCGTTGTCGGTCGAGGTCAGCCGGAAGGCGTAGCCGGGCCGGACCAGCGCCGAGCCGTTGGTCAGCGTCGTGACCGGCTTCTCGAAGTCGCACACGTAGGACTCCGGGGCGTCGGTCACGGTGCGGGTGTCGACGACCTGCGGCCAGCCCGTCGGGGTGTACCGCACCCACGCCGCCTGCGCCGGGTCCGTGGTGCCGCCGACCTTGCCGTTGTAGTAGACGGTGCTCACGGAGGCGGGCACGTGGTCGGGGTTGGCGACCTCGATGGTCGGCTCGCCCTGGGCCGGGACCGCGACGGTCTCCTCCCAGGCGGCCTTGACCTCGCGCTCCTCGGTCCGGACGTTGCCGGTCGGCGTCCACTCCGAGTGCTCGTCGGGGGCGTTCTCGACCTTGAACCAGTGCACGATCGTGGTGCCGGGGGTCGTCTTGGTGAACTCGCGCTCGACCACCACGGTCGCGTACTCGGCGGGGTGCTGGACCACCTCGGTGGTCGCGGGCACGTAGTCCGGGTTGTCGACGATCTTCGTCGGTGACCCGACGGCCGGGACGGTGACGGTCTTCGAGTACTGCGACTCGGTGTGGGTCACCGCGGGGACGACCTCGATCAGCTGCACCGAGTCGGCGGTGCAGGTCTGGTCGGCGGCGGCGGCCGGGAGGGCCGGCGCGACCAGGGCGACGGAGGTCAGGCTGGTGCTCAGGACCGCGGATGCGGCCAGGCTCTTCTTCACTTGTGGTGCTCCTCGGGCAGGGTCGTTCGACGCCCCGGCGGCGAAGGTCGCCGGGGTGACTGATGCACCCGACCGGTCGGCAGTCACCCGAGAACTGCTGACGGGCTCCGAGCGAAGTCAAGCTGGAGGGCTCCGACTGGCCTGCTGGGCCCGTACGGCCGAGCATTGCCCAGGCGACTCACGAAGTGAGGTTCGTCTCTGGGCACCAGTGAATCTACTCCGGAGTAACTCGGGCGCGTAATCGGCACCCCCCGCGTTACAGAGATCTGCATCACATTTCGGAACGGCCCGAGACGACGCCGACGGGCGGCGTCACCCCACGGGTGGAAGCGCCTCGCGACGCGAGACCAGGTGCGCCCGCTCGGGCTCGTTGCCGCACAGCGCGATGGCGGCGTCGTACGACGCCCGGGCCGCGTCCGCGTCGCCGAGCCGCGCCAACAGCTCGGCACGTACGGCGGGGAGCCGGTGCCCGCGCACCGCGATCCCCGCCAGCGCGTCGAGCCCGGCCGCCGGGCCGTCGGCCTCGGCCACCGCGACGGCCCGGGCGAGGCGGGTGGCCGGGTTGTCGCCGAGCGCGAGCAGCTCGTCGTACCGGGCCACGATCCGGTGCCACGCCGTCTCCTCGGCGCTCGCGGCGGTGGCATGCTCGGCGGCGATCAGCGCCTGGAGCAGGTAGGGCGTCGGCGTCGCGGAGGTCAGCGGCAGCAGGAGGTCGATCGCCTCGACGATCTCCGCGTGGTCCCACCGGGAGCGGTCCTGGTCCGGCAGCAGCACGACGGCGCCGTCGGCGAACCGGGCGTGACGGCGCGAGTGCTGGAGCAGCATCAGAGCCTGCAGCGCGGCAAGGTCGGGGTCGTCGTACGGGACGACGTCGCGCAGCACGCGCACCAGTCGGATCGCCTCGCCGGCGAGCTCGGCGCGCACCAGGTCGGGCCCGGACCCCGGCGCGTAGCCGGCCGTGAACGCCAGGTAGGCGACGTCCGCGACGACCGCGACCCGAGCGAGCAGCTCGTCGCCGCCCGGCACGCCGAACCGCTCGCCCGCGACCTTGCGCCGGGCGCGGGTGAGCCGCGCCGCCATCGTGGGCGTGCTCTGCAGGAAGAGGCGGGCGACGTCCTCGGTGCTGATGCCCAGCACCAGCCGCAGCGTCAGCGCGGCCGCCGCCTCCCGCGTCAGCTGCGGGTGCGCGCACAGCAGCACGAGCCGGAGCCGCTCGTCGAGCAACTCGTCGCCGGGGTCGGCCATCACCCGCTGCGCCTCCTCGGCGACCTCGGCCTCGACCGCGAGCAGCGGCATCGACCGGGCCAGCACCTCCTCGGAGCGGAGCCGGTCGATGACCCGCCGGCGTGCGGCGGTCAGCAGCCAGCCCGCCGGGTTGCCCGGTACGCCGTCGCGCGGCCAGGTGCGTGCCGCCGCCTCGAAGGCCTCCGCCAGGCCGTCCTCGGCGAGGTCGAGCCGGCGGAACCGCGCGACGAGCAGGGCCAGCAGCCGACCCCACTCGTCGCACAGCGCCGCCTCGAGCGCCGCCGTGGCCGAGGCGTGCGGGTCGCGCGCCGCGGCGATCAGTCCCCGTCCGGGTCGACCACGTTCTCGGTGGTCGCACGCACCTCGATCGGCGGGCCGCCGGCGTCCGCCAGGATCGCGCAGACCTGCAGCAGGTCCTCGACGTCGTCGGACTCGACGACGTAGAACCCGCTGAGCTGCTCGACGGTCTCGGCGTACGGGCCGTCGGTGACGAGGACGGCGCCGTCGGCGCCGCGGCCGACCTTCCTCGTGGTGCGGGAGTGGGTGAGCTCGGCGCCACCGGTGACGGTGTGGCCCCGCTCGGCGAGCTGCTTGCCGAACTGCTCGTGCTTGGCGAAGACGGCGGCCTGCTCCTCGCCGCTCATGGCCTCCCAGGCGTTCTCGTCGCCCGGCAGGAGTACGACGTACGTGGTCATGGTGGTGATCCTTCCCGTTGTGACGTGCTCTGTCACCGAGGTGACGGGCGAGCGGTCCGGGAATCGACGGATCAGCGACGAAACGCCGCGCGGGTCCTCACGCGCCGTCGTCAGGCCGTCGTCAGGCCAGGGCGGCGGCGATCCCCTTCGCCCACGCGCTGACGGCCTCCTCGTCGCGCCAGTCGCCGGCCATCTTCTTGGCCATCGCGTTGGCGGGGAAGCCCTTGGCGTCCGGCTCCAGCCGGCCGCCGAACGTCGCGTGGTCGATGGCGCCGACCTTCTCCATCGCGGCGCGGACGTGCGCCACCGGCTCGGCCTCGCTCGCCGGCGGGGCCTCGTCGCCGATCGGGCCGCTGCTGAACAGCCACACGCGGGTGCCCCGCAGCTTCTCGGCCTCGATCCGCACGAACCGCCGCGCGGCCTTGTGCCAGCGGCCGGCGTACAGGGCGCCGCCGATGATCACCGCGTCGTAGGTGTCCACGTCCCCGGTCCGCACCGCGGCGGAGCGCACGGTCACCTCGATCCCCTGCTCCGTGAGCGCCGCGCCGAGCATCTCGGCGAGCCCCTTGGTACCGCCACGCTTCGAGCCGTAGACCACCAGTGCCTTCATGCCTCCAGGCTCACCCCGCGCCGCCGGGACCGGTAGGGCCGAGACGCCCGCTCGGTGGGACCTTCGCCACGGCCGTCCGGGGGCCGCAGTCGTGTGTCGCCGACCGCCGAGCGCGGGGTAGTCCCTGACGAAAAGCACCCGCCACGGCGGATATCGGGTGCTTTTCGTCAGGGACTACCCGCCACTTGGGGACACGGGCACACAGGATCGAGCCCGGGGCCGGACGCGTCAGCCGGTCGCCGGTACGTCGCCCGACGCTCGCCCACGCTTCACCAGCAGCCCCTAGCGTGGTCACCGTGCAGGACGTCGGCTCCCTCGCTGCCCAGGTCGACGAGCTGACGCGCGCGCTCACGAAGGCCGAGGAGGCCAACGCCCCGGTCATCGAGCGGTGCCACCCCCGGCACCGGGCGGGCGCGGTCAACCTCGTCCACTACGCCGAGCTGCGCCGCCACGACCTGCGCGACCTCCAGGGCGACCTGACCGACATCGGGGTGACCTCGCTGGCCACGGCCGAGGCCAACGTGCGGGCGAAGCTGGCTGCGGCGCGCTCGGCGCTCGGGGCGCTGGACGGCGAGCCGGGCCCGTGGGACCTGGCCGGGATCAACGACGCGATCGACGCCGGCGACGAGCTGCTGTGGGAGCACGCCGACGCGCTCCTCGGCCCGCCGCCGCGCGGACGCGCGGCCAGGATCATGGTGACGCTGCCCAGCGAGGCGGCCGACGACCCGGCGCTGGTCCGCGACCTCGTCCACCGCGGGATGGACCTGGCGCGGATCAACTGCGCCCACGACGGCCCCGACGAGTGGGCGGCGATGGCGCGGCACGTCCGCGCCGCGGCCCGTGCCACCGGGCGGCCGGTGCGGGTCTACATGGACCTCGGCGGCCCGAAGCTGCGGACGGGCCCGATCGCCCCGGGGCCGGCGGTGGTCCGGGTGCGCCCGGAGCGCGACGACCTCGGCCGGCCGACGCGGCCGGGTCACCTGTGGCTGACCGCCGGCACCGACGCCGGCACGGACGCCAGCACCGACCCCGACACCGCCCCCGGCCCCGACGCCCGCCCGCTCGCGGGCGCGCCCGCCGATGCCGTGCCGGTCCCGGTCGACCCGTCCTGGCTGGCCCGGCTCGCGGTCGGCGACCTCATCGACTTCGAGGACACCCGCGAACGGCAGCGTGACTACGACGTCGTCGAGGTCGGGGACGGCTGGGCGGTGGCCGCCGGAGACCGCACCAGCTACCTCGTCCCCGGGATGACGCTGCGGGTGGACGACGACGTCACCACCGTCGGGCCGCTGCCCCGGGCCGAGCGGCGGATCCGGCTCGCCGCGGACGACCTCCTGATCCTCACCCGCGCGCTGACCCCGGCCGACCCGCTCGCCACGCCGCCGCGGATCGGGTGCACCCTGCCCGAGGTCTTCGGCGCGGTGCGGCTCGGGCACCGGATCCTGTTCGACGACGGCGAGATCACGGGTGTGGTCGAGCGCGTCGGCGAGGACGAGATCGGGGTGCGGATCACCCGCACCCCGCCGGGCGGCAAGCGGCTCGGCGCGGAGAAGGGGATCAACCTCCCCGACACCGACCTGCCGGTCACGGCCCTCACCGAGGCCGACCTCGACGCCCTCCCGACGGTCGTCGAGCACGCCGACGTGGTCGGGCTCTCCTTCGTCCGCAGCGCGGCCGACGTGGCGCACGTGCGGCGCGAGCTCACCGTGCGCGGTGGGGAGCACCTCGGCCTGGTCCTCAAGATCGAGACCGTGCAGGGCTTCGCGCACCTGCCCGAGATCCTCCTCGACGGCCTGCGCTGGCCCCGGCTCGGCGTGATGATCGCGCGCGGCGACCTGATGACCGAGATCGGCTGGGAGCGGATGTCGGAGGTGCCCCACCAGATCATGTCCCTGTGCGACGCCGCGCACGTGCCGGTGATCTGGGCGACGCAGGTGCTGGAGTCCCTCGCCAAGCGGGGCGTTCCGTCGCGGGCCGAGATGGTCGACGCCGCCGAGGCCCAGCGGGCGGAGTGCGTGATGCTCAACAAGGGCCCCTACATCCTGGACGCGATCACCACGCTCGACAGCGTGCTGCACCGGATGGGCCGCGTGCAGCGAAAGAGCCACCGGCTGCTGCGCCGGATCGGCTCCTGGTCGGACTGAGGGCCCGCGCCCGAGACACCACCGGGACGGATCACCAGGGCCCCTCGGCCGGCCGGCGGGGACCTTCGCCCCGTGCCGCGGCCGCATCCCCGCGGGAGGATGGGGGTAGGGCACGAGGAGGTGCGCCATGACCCACGTCAGCTCGTCCAACGGACACCGGATCACCCGGCAGGTCAGGGCGCCTGCCACGCAGTTGTCGGTCCTCGTGGACCGGTGGGTGGGGGCCGGGATCATCACCGAGGAGCAGGCCGCCCGGATGCGCGCCGAGGGCGACGTGCGCGTCACCCTGCCCGCAGCCGCGCCTGTGCCCGCGCCCACGGCCGAGGACCACCGGCGCGCCACGTCGCTGGCCGTCGAGGCGCTCGGCTACCTCGGCGGCGTCATCGTCCTGGTCGGCGCGATCATGGTCGGCGCGCTCTACTGGGAGGACCTGTCCACGGCGACCCGCCTCGCCCTGATCGGTACGGCGGCCGCCGCCCTGGTGGCCGGCGGGTTCGTCGTGCCCCCAGGTCTGGGTGAGGCCGGTGACCGGCTGCGCTCGGTGCTGTGGCTGGCCTCGACCGGCGCGGTCGCCGGGTTCATGGGGGTCTTCGCCGTCGACGTGATGGACCTCGACGACAGCGCCGTCGGGCTCGCGGTCGCCTCGGTGACCGCCGTCTGGGCGGCGGCGCTGTGGACGATGCGCCACGGATTCCTTCAGCAGGCCGCGGCGATGGTGATGCTGATGATCACCGCCGCCACCGCCGTCGTCCAGGTCTTCCCCGACAACTACTCCCTGCCCGGCCTCGGCGTGTGGGGCGTGGCCGGGGTCTGGCTGCTGCTCGGCTGGGGTGGGCTGCTCGGCCCGCGCCAGGCGGTGCTGCCGGCGGCGGCCGCGGCGATGGTCGTCGGCGCGATGACCACCTTCCCGGCCGACGCCGGGGTGGTGCTGGCGCTGGCCACCGCCGCCTCGGTGGTCCTCCTCGCCGTCGCGTTCCGCGACCTGGTGCTGCTGGCGGTGGGAGCGGTCGGCTCGCTGATGGTGCTCCCGGAGTCGGTGTCGATCTGGTTCCCCGACACGCTCGCGGCGCCGGTGGCGCTGCTGCTCGTGGGCGGTGGCATGGTGCTGGCCGCGCTGTGGATCGCACGGCGCCGTACCGGTGCCACGGAGGCCGCGGGCGGGCGGGACCTGTCAGTCGGGGACGCGCGCGTCGCGTCGTACGCCGCCGCGGCGGTGGCGCTCGCGGTGCTGGCGACGATCGTGGTGATCGGCCTCGCCTGACGGTCGCGCCCGCCGGGCTCAGCCGTCGAGCCGCGCCACCATCTGCTCGGCGACGGCCGCCTCCTCGGCCCCGCCCGCGGCCCGGAGCCCGTCGACGACGCCCCGCTGGTCCGCCTCCGAGCGGTTCTGGCTGAGCTTCGCCTTGCCCTCGACGGCCTCGACGGCGACCTCCACCCCGACGATGCCGCGCAGCTGGCCGGCCACGAAGCGCTCCGGGGCGTCGGTGACCCGCCAGGGGGCCTCGCGCCGACCCTCGTGCACGGAGGTCAGCAGCGTGACCGCGTCGCGCAGCCACTCGGCGTCGCGGTGGATCCGCACCCGCCCGCGCAGGTGGACCGCCGAGTAGTTCCACGTCGGCACCACCCGGCCGTGCTCGGCCTTCGCCGCGTACCAGCTCGGCGAGACGTAGGCCTGCGCCCCGCGGCAGACCAGCAGCGCGGGCGCGCCGTCCTCGATGTGGCGCCAGTGGTCGTTGGCCGCGGCCAGGTGGGCGATCACCCGGTCGCCGTCCCAGACGATCGGCAGCAGGGTGGCCAGCGGATAGCCGTCCGCCGCCGTGGTGATCAGCTCGGCGGCACCGACGCCCGCGACGAGCGCGCGGAGCTCGGCGTCGTCGTCGAGGCGGTGGGCTGGAGGCACGTACACAGGGCGGACCCTACGCCGCCCCGGAGCTCGTGCGACTCAGCGGCGATGCAGCGCGGCGGCCGCCCGCCGTACGTCGTCGGTGACCTGGTCCAGCGCGGTGCTCGTCAGGCGCCACCGCTGCCAGTGGAGCGGTACGTCGACGGGCCGGGCGCCCGCGAGCGCGACCAGGCGGCCGTCCGCGACCGCCGGGGCGAGCTGCGGGTGCGGGATCATCCCCCAGCCGAGGCCGGCCTCGACGGCGGCGAGGAAGTCGGCGTTGCTCGGCACCCGGTGCACGACGGGAGGGCGCCCCACCCCGTGGGCGGCCAGCACCTCGTCCTGCAGCAGGTCCTTCTCGTTGAACACCAGCAGCGGGGCGCCCGCCCAGTCGATGCCGGGGCCGCGCCGGTGCCGCTCCAGGAACCACGGGGCGGCGGCCGCCCGGTAGCGCAGCACGCCGAGCGGCTCGACCGAGCACCCCTGGACCGGGCGCGGCTCGCGGGTCACCGCCGCCAGCACCTCGCCGCGGCGCAGCAGCTCGTGGGAGTGCCCCTCGTCCTCGACGCTCAACCGCAGCGCCGTGCCGGGCCGGTCCGCGACCGCGGCCAGCACCTGCCGGAACCAGGTGGCCAGCGAGTCGGCGTTGACCGCGATCGCCACGTCGAGCACGGGCCCGGTCGCCAGCGCCGCCTCGGCCTCCGAGGCGATCAGGCGCAGCTGGCGGGCGAGGCGGAGGAGCGGCTCCCCCGCCTCGGTGGGCGTTGCGGGCGCCGCGCGGGTGACCAGCACGGTGCCCGCGGCCGCCTCCAGGGCCCGGACCCGCTGGCTGACCGCGCTCGGCGTGACGTGCAGGCGGCGGGCTGCGGCCTCGAAGCTGCCCTCCTCGGAGATCGCCATCAGGGTCTCGAGCTGGTCGGGGTCGAAGCGCACCCGGCGAGTTAAGCACTGCTTCACCATGTGCAGGAAGAGTCGCTGGCGCTTCATCCCGGGCGCGCCTAGCGTCGACGGCGTGTGGACGCCCCTGATGGCCGGCTTCGTGACCGGTGGCTCGCTGATCGTCGCGATCGGCGCGCAGAACGCGTTCGTGCTCCGCCAGGGCCTGCGCCGCCAGCACGTCGTTGCCGTGATCACCGTCTGCGCCGCGTCCGACGCCGTCCTGATCCTGTCCGGCGCGGGCGGCATCGGCAGCCTCCTGGACGACGCGGCGTGGGTGGTCGACGTCGCCCGCTGGCTCGGCGTCGCCTTCCTGCTCTGGTACGCGGTGGCCAGTCTGCGGCGGGCCGCCCGGCCGCAGGCGCTGGGCCCCGGGACACCGGACGACCCGGGAGCCCGGAGCACCGACGGCCGGCTGCCGGTGATCGGCCGGACGATGGCGCTCACCTGGCTCAACCCGCACGTCTACCTCGACACGGTGCTGCTCCTCGGCTCCATCGCCGTCGTGCACGCGGGCGACGTCGGGGCGGGCCTCGACGGCCGCTGGTGGTTCGCGATCGGCGCCACCGCCGCCAGCGTCGCCTGGTTCACCGGGCTCGGGCTCGGCGCGAGGGCGCTGGCTCCCCTGCTCGCGCAGCCGCGCGCCTGGCAGGTGCTCGAGGTCGCGATCGCCGGCACGATGCTCTACGTCGCCGTCCGCCTCGCGCTCGGCTGAGCCGCGGACGGCCGAATCCGCGCGAACGACCGGACGGCCACCGGCGCCGCGCGGGCACCGGTGGCCGTCCAGGCCGAGCGGGCGTCGAACCGGCTAGTTGATCGACGCCTGGCCGGAGGCGTAGAGGTAGACGACGTACGCGATCGCGTCCGCGTTGATCTCCAGCGCCTCGTGGCTGAGGTTGTCGATCGTGTCGCAGGCCTGGTGGTAGCACGAGTCGTACGCCTCACCCGCGACGCCGCCCCACTTGGCCGCCTGCTCCTCGGTCTTGATGCCCTCGGCACCGGTGAACAGCCCGCCCGACGGCACGCCGTTGTTGATGAAGGCCTGGTAGTCGGAGCGGCCGCTGAACGCGGTCGGCTCGGACGGGATGCCCCGGTCGGCGTAGAACTTCTCGAAGAGGGCCTCGATGTCGTCGGAGCCGACGGGTCCGACCAGCCCGAACCCGGAGCCGTCCCCGTCGTAGATGAACAGCCCGTAGTTCGGCGAGCCGACCATGTCGAAGTTCAGGTACATCTCCAGGTCCGCGATCTCCTCGTCGGTGAGCGCGTTGACGTAGTGCGTCGACCCGACCAGGCCGCTCTCCTCGGCACCCCACCAGGCGAACCGGACCTGGTGGGCCAGCTTGCCCTTGTTCGCCGCCTTCGCCACCTGCTCCGCCACCTCGAGCAGGGCGGAGGAGCCGGAGCCGTTGTCGTTGATGCCGGGCCCCTCGTTGACCGAGTCCAGATGGGCGCCGGCCATCACGACGTTGGCGGGGTCACCGCCCCGCGAGTCCGCGATCACGTTGGCGGTCGTCGTGGTCTCGCGGACCACGTTCGCCAGCAGGTGCAGGACCAGGCCCGGGGTCGCCGCGAGGTCGACGCCGAGGTCGTAGGTGGCGTTGAGCGCCGGGATGCCGCCGGTGTAGCCGGCGCTGAGCGTGACCGCCGGGATGCCGGTGCGCGACGGGTCGTCGGTGTTGCCCTGGTTGAAGAAGACGACCGCGACCGCGCCGGCGGCCGCCGCGTTCTCGGCCTTGAGCTGGAAGGTGCAGGCGCCGCGCTGGAGCAGCGCGATGTGGCCCGGGGTGAAGCCGATGAAGTCCTCGGGCTCGCAGCCGCTCGTGGAGGCGTTGCCCAGCCCGAGGTCGAGGTCGACTGCCGTCACCGGCGCCGTGACCTCGCCCGGCTCCGACTGCGGCGTGGCGCCGAAGTCGGTGCCCTCGACGTAGCTGACGGCGAGCGGCGAGACCTGGTCCAGCTCGGAGCCGCCGAGGTCCTCGAAGCTGACGAAGTCGAACTCCTGGACGCTGACGTCGTAGCCGGCGCTCCTCAAGCGGTCCGCGACGTACGCCGCCGACTCGTCGTACCCCGTCGAGCCGGACGCGCGGGTGCCGCCGTTGGCGTCGGCGACCGCCTGGAGTGCCTCCTCGTGCTCGAGGACGCCGTCGAGCGTGACGCAGTCCAGGACCTTGCGAAGGCTGTCGTTGGTGCGGTTGTCGCACCCGGTGGTGGGGGCTGCGGTGGCGGCGCCGCCGGCGACGGAGAGGCCGGCTGCGACGAGACCCGCCGCGGAGATGAGTGCTGCTGACCTGCGGAACGAACTCACATGGACTCCTACCGAGAAGACGGCGTCCCCGTTGACGCCGTCCCGGCAATCTAGGGGTCACGTCAACCGTTGGGAAGGGCGCTCAGGTGGCCATCGTGCGGTCAGCCCCCGGCCGGACGCACCTCGGTCTTCGTGCCGACGGTCGACTCGAGCCGGACGCCGAACACGTCGAGCACCCGCCCGTCCAGCGCCGTGCGCAGGTCGTCGATCGGGGGGAGGTCACCCGGCGCCTTCACCGAGATCACCAGCACCAGGCCCTCGGCGGAGACGTCGGTCACCTCCGCGCCCGAGGTGTCGGCGATCCACTCCTGCGCCACCTCCTTCGCGGTGCGGGTGTAGCTGGCGAAGACGTAGTTGACGAACGTGTTGGCCAGCAGCGGGATGAGGACCGCCACCATCAGCGACGTGAGGACGAGGTAGGCCCGACGACGCGACTGGCCGCGGCTGATCGTGGCCTCGTCGGCGTACCCGAGCACGGCGAAGACCAGCGCGCCGGCGAGGACGAGCGCCAGGATGTTGGACAGGAAGAGGAGCGTCGCGCCGAAGGCGAGCCCCCAGTCCCCCACCCCGAGGCAGATCCCGACCACGGCCAGCGGCGGCACCAGGGAGATCGCGATGGCGACGCCGGGCAGCACCGCCGCCACGTCGCGGCGGGCCAGCGCCACGGCCCCGGCCAGCCCGGTGGCCAACGCGGCCACCATGTCCAGCACGCCCGGCGAGACGCGTCCGCTGATCTGCGGGTTGTCGAGCAGCACGTACCCCACCGGCAGAACCTGCGCGAAGACCACGCCGATGCCCACCACGAGCAGGGATCCGGACAGCACGTAGCGGCCCGCGTGATTGCTCTCCCGCTTCGCGATCGCCAGCGCGATGCCCATGATCGGGGTCGCCAGCGGCGCGATGATCATCGCCCCGATCACCGTGGCGGTGGACTCGCCGAGCACGCCGGCCGAGGCGATCACCGCCGACAGCGTCAGCATCGTCCAGAACGCCGACCTCTTGGCTCGGACGTCGCCGGCCCGCAGGTCGAGGTCGTCGGTCAGCTCCTCCAACGTGCGGCGCTGGTTCTCCGGCAGCAGCTTCCCGCGGATCTGGTAGGCCATGCCTGAGTATGTTCCTCCGAGCGCCTCCGCGATACGGGTCGTCCTCGGCCGGCGGCGGTCAGGCGCTCAGCGCCCACTCCCCCGGGTCGAACCCGGCGTCCGCGTACGTCGCCCGGGCCGCCGCCTCGTGGTCCTCGGCCCGCTCGGCCAACCAGTCCCGGTAGCCGTCGTCATCCCAGCGCCGCGCGCCGTCCAGCGCGAGCGCCAGGCCGTGGCCCCACAGCGGGTCGACCGACAGCGCTCCGGCGAACTGAAGGCGGCTCCGAAGGAGCTGGGCACCGCCCGACTCGAACCGCTCGCCGAGGCTCCGGGCACC